>JANTGD010000092.1 GCA_024763135.1 Thiotrichales bacterium
ACTCGTGGTCACCTTATTGGTGATGAGAGGTTTTTCTGATTTGCCTGGTGCACCAAGAGCTTGCGTGGACTTTTGTGATCCAACTGAGGTTTTTAGGATGAAGCAAGCAGCCCCCTACTCTTCCACCCGCAATGTCGTCAGGGTCTCTCTACACAGCCTTCCAACAGCATCTATCTTTTAGGTATCGAGGTTGTTCGTTGTCAGGGTTATGCAAAGGCGTTTAGAGGGCGTTTAGGTACGAGTGGGTGGTCACTGGCGAGTCATTTGCAGGGGGTCTCTCAAAAGACTGGGTTGTTTGAATGGGCCATATCACGCTCGCGCACACCGCTTCCTCTATTATGTCCATTAATCGATGTACACCCACAACGGGCTAGACTCAAGAGGCTGTTGTAAAACTGCTGTGTAGCTCGCTCATCATTAACGCGCTTTACTCGACATTTCCGACAGTCTCCTCAACCCATTGGGTGGAGGTCCGCTATGTCCGATGCGCACACTGTTTCCCGTCCCGTTTATCTCATCGATGGCAGGCGCACTCCCTTTCTCAAAGCCAGAGGCAAGCCAGGTCCGTTCAATGCCGTCGAACTTGCGCGCCAGGCAGGCGCCTCGCTGTTACTGCGACAGCCCTTCGACCCGAACGAGATCGATCAAGTGATTGTAGGCTGTGTCATGCCCGGCGCGGCGGAGGCGAATATCGCCCGTATTGCGGCCCTGCGACTGGGTTGTGGTGAGCGCACTCCGGCCTGGACAGTGCAACGTAACTGTGCCTCGGGATTGCAGGCAATCGACTGTGGATTTCGCGAAATTCAGGCCGGGCGCGCGCACCTGATACTGGTTGGTGGCGTCGAGGCAATGAGTCATGCGCCATTGTTGTTGCGAGAACCGATGATCGCCTGGCTCGCAAATTGGCGCCACGCGCGTTCGCTGACTACAAAATTACGCCTGTTGCTCCAGCTACGGCCCACTGACTTAAGTCCCTTGATCGCGCTGCGTCAGGGTTTGCATGATCCCGTGGTGCGCCTGTCTATGGGACAAACCGCAGAAATTATTGCCCAACGTTTTGGTATAGCGCGTGCGGCAATGGATCACTATGCGGTACGCAGTCATGCCCGCCTCGCCAACGCCTCACGCGAGGGACGGCTGGATAAGGAAATTTCGCCCTTGTTCGATTCCCGAGGACAGGTCTATGCGCAGGATGACGGCTTGCGTGAAGACACAACGATGGCGCGCCTGGCAGAGCTACCCCCCGTGTTCGAGCCCCACGATGGGGACGTCACCGCAGGGAACAGCGCCCAGATTACCGATGGCGCTGCCTGGGTTTTACTCGCCGATGAGCAGACGCTCGCAGCGCTGGGTCTAACCCCATTGGCACGGTTGATCGACTGTCAATGGGCTGCGCTCGATCCCTCTCAAATGGGGCTGGGACCCGTACACGCAGTAGCTAAACTGCTGAAGAAAAATCGTTTGCAGTTGAACGATATCGACTATTGGGAAATCAATGAGGCCTTTGCTGCTCAGGTTCTTGCCTGTCAAACCGCACTCAATGACGATGAATATTGTCGCACTGAGGTCGGAGAGACAGGTGCTCTGGGAGCGATCGATATGGCGCGCTTGAATGTCGATGGTGGCGGGATCAGTTTGGGGCATCCGGTTGGTGCGAGTGGTGCGCGCATTACGTTGCATTTGGCGCGCGTATTGGCAGCCCGGCGCGCCCAACGGGGGGTTGCGACTTTGTGTATTGGCGGGGGCCAGGGGGGAGCGCTGTTGATTGAGCGGGAGAGTGCAGCATGAATCGAATCGGTACCTATCAACCTAGTCATTGGTCTTGGCGACAAGATGCTGAGGGTGTGATTTGGGCGTCGCTGGATGTGGTCGATGCCAAACTCAATACCCTGTCTCAGCAGGTATTATGGGAACTCGATGAATTGTTGACTTTACTCGAAGGCCTGCTGCCGAGCGCCGTAATTTTTACCTCATCCAAAGCCTCGGGCTTTATCGCAGGAGCCGATATTCACGAGTTCAAGCGATTGAAAACGCCCGATCAGGCCCGGCAAATGATTGCGGCCGGCCAACAAGTCTTCGATCGGCTGGCCGAGTTGCCCTGCCCTAGTATGGCGTTGATTCACGGACACTGCCTCGGTGGTGGGCTGGAAATGGCACTGGCCTGCCAATATCGTCTGGCAATCGATGATCCAGCCACGCGATTGGGGTTACCCGAGGTCAAACTCGGCATTCATCCCGGGTTTGGTGGCAGCTTGCGTAGTACGCGGCTGCTAGGGAGCCGCACTGCTTTGCAACTCATGCTGTCCGGACGCAGCATCGGCGCGCATCAGGCCAAGCGTTTAGGCTTGGTAGATGAAGTCGTGCCTCGACAGTTCTGTGAGCATGCGGTTCAACGGTTATTGAGCCAACCGATGGCACAGCGCAACAGGCAACGCAGCCAAATTGATCGCAGCTTGGAGGCTTTGCTCGGGTGGTATCCGGTGAGGCAGATCGTCGCCCGGCGCATGCGTCGGCAAACTGCTCGCCGTGTTCATCCCGACCACTACCCCGCCCCGTTTGCCCTCATCGACTTGTGGCGTCGCGCATCGCTGCAGCACCCACAACAATGGCTTGCGGAGGAAGCCGCCTCGGTCGCAGGCTTGATTGTGGGGGAAAGCGCGCAAAATCTAGTACGTGTATTTGAATTGCAGGAGCAACTCAAGGCCCAGGGAAACAAAGCGTGTTTTCAACCGCGCCATGTGCATGTATTGGGCGCAGGCACGATGGGGGCCGATATTGCGGCTTGGTCGGCCCTGCATGGCTTTATCACCAGTATTGAAGACCCCAATCTCGACGCTTTGGGGCGGGCCAGACAGAAAGCCCTGGGTGTGTTTCACAAGCGTTTTAAGGATTACCCGGCACAGGCCCAGGCGGCGACCGACCGCTTACTGATCGACCCGGAAGGCATCGGCCGTGGTAAAGCCGATGTGGTGATCGAGGCCGTTTTTGAAGATGTGCAGGCCAAACAGTCTGTGTTTGCCGAGTTGGAGAAAACCTGCGCAGAAACCTGTTTGTTGGCCAGTAATACCTCCAGCATTCCCCTTGCGAGTATCGGTGCGCAGATGGTGCATCCCGAAAGATTGATCGGTCTGCATTTTTTCAATCCGGTAACAAAAATGTCCCTGGTTGAAGTCGTCTACGATAACGGCACCCCCGAATCGGCGATCGAACAGGGATTGGCGCTGTGCCGGCATTTCGATAAATTGCCGTTGCGCGTGCGCAGCAGTCCAGGGTTCCTGGTCAATCGCGTCTTAATGCCTTATTTGTTGTGCGCATTCCAGCTGTATGGCAAAGGGGTGCCTGCGGAAAAAATCGATCGCTCGGCCACCGCATTTGGCATGCCGATAGGGCCGTTAGCGCTTGCGGACCAGGTTGGTTTGGATGTGTGTCTGCAGGTCGCACGCGCCTTGTCGGACACTCTGCAACTCGACATTCCGGCCCCACTCGAGGCTTTCGTCGAAGCCGGCCGTAACGGGCGTAAATCTGGCTGGGGAGTGTATCGCCACAGTCAGCACAACGCCAAGCAAGGACAGCCTGCGGCGAAACCCGATCCTGACATCGAAAGGCAGTTGATGTCCGCCTTAATCAATGAGGCCAAACATTGTCTCGAAGAACAGATTGTTGCAACAGCCGATGAAGTCGATGCCGGTGTGATTTTCGGGACAGGTTTTGCACCCTTTCGCGGTGGCCCCTTACATGCTCGGCTTCAGTGAGGGAAGCGACAGGTAGAAAAATAAATACATCATCACGATTCAGCTCACTCCTGCAAGATGCCTGCTCTGCGTTATAAAATGGCCATTGACGCCTGTAAACGCACGGTTTTCGCCTTGATCTGACGTATTTCAGAGCAATCTGAGCACTGACTTCGTTTTTTGACCACTTGCTGAGTCAGTCACACGCCAACAAGTGCGACACAAAATGACTAGTGGTATTTTTACCACTAGAGTGTCGCTATCTTCCCACAATATTTAACCCTGCAGCGATGCTTTTAATTTGCGTTTTGCTTTCGAATTAATCTCTTCTGTCAATGCGTGTTAGAACCAGTCTAAAGCATCCGCAAATCCTTTGTTTTGTTAACAAATATGTACTAGGGCGCACCCTCATTGAGTATCGGTCGCGCGCTTTGATATCAGTATAAATATTTAAAATTCAATAACATATAGGCTATAAATCGGGTTTTCTATCACCCATGGGAGGCATTGATCAATTCCCCATTGCCAGCATAGACTGAGCGCTGATTTTAGAAGCTGACTCACAACAGCGAGCTCGACTTTTAAGTATGCAGGCACCAGCGTATAGGCGAGAGAATCAGTCAGAATTATTTCTAAGGGAATTAATTATTCTGATTCATTTTATCGACTAAAGGCTCTGGTTTTATCGCAGGGAGAAACTTTGATTGTTCACCCTAAACTTTAATCAACTGAGGAAAGTCAATGAAATTTTCTAAACTCGTACTAGCGGCTGCAATTGCAACTGCGGCGACTGCTTCCGGCATAGCCAGCGCAGACTGGTTTGACAACAATAATGACTGGCGGGGCGATGGCCGTGGTTATGGCTATGGTGATACCCGCGGATATGGTCGCGGTGACGGCTCAGGTTATGGCCGGGGTTCTGGCTACGGCAATACCTATGGCAGTGGTTACGGTGATACCGCTGGTCGCGGTGACGGTTCCGGCGATCTGGATACCGATGCGGAAGGCTCTTTCAATATGAGTTTTAAAGGCAAAGGTCGTGGGCATGGTCGCGGTCACACCTATGGACGTGGCTATGGTCGGGGTTATGGTGATGGCTATGGCAGTGGCTATGGAGATTCCTATAGTGATGTCTATGGTTATGGCGATGGCTACGGCCGTGGTTATGGCGATGGTTATGGCTACAATGACTACTATGGCCGCAGCGGTGACTACTATGGCGGTCGTGGCTATGGTCCGTATGGTGGTGGCGCACCTTATGGCTATGGATATCCTTACCCACCCGCAGCTGCACCCGCCGCGCCGGTTGCTCCAGCAGCACCCGCGGTAGACACAGGCGCCGCTGCGATGCCAATGCCCGCTATGCCAACGCCTCCGGACCGTTCAGCATTCATCGAGCAAATGCGTCAGCAGCAGCAGGCAGCCATGCAGGCACAGCAAGCCGCTTTTGCCGCGTATCAAAAGAGAATGGCCGAACAACGTGCCGCTTTCGAAGCACAATCTGCAGCTGATGCCGCAGCTATGCAAGCACCCGAAGCTGAAGCCGCACCTGCCGCGGAAGCTTCAGGCGAAGCGGAAGCCAAGTAAGCAAGCGCTTACAACGTTAAACAAAAAAGGCCCGCTTTACGCGGGCTTTTTTTTGTTGGTTACCACAGCTGGTTTTTAAAAGCGCGGTGGTATACTGCCCTCCCCTAAAATTAGTTGATCGCTATGGCTATCCAACGACACCCGACTCAGGCCGTACAGGTAGGTTCCGTTTTTCTGGGCGCACAGTACCCTATTGTCGTGCAATCCATGACCAACACAGATACCGCCGATGTGTTGCGTACGGTTGCACAGATCATTGAGTTACACCGCGCCGGTTCAGAACTGGTCCGTATCACCGTCAATAATGATGCTGCTGCAGCAGCGGTTCCCGAGATCCAGGAGCGATTGTTGCGCATCGGACTGGATGTGCCATTGGTGGGGGATTTTCATTTCAATGGTCATAAACTCCTCGAGAAGTTTCCGGCCTGTGCCGAGGCATTGGCTAAATTTCGCATTAATCCAGGCAATGTGGGGCGAGGTAAAAAAAAGGACGAACAATTTGCCAAAATGATTGAATTCGCCTGTCATTATCAAAAGCCCGTGCGTATTGGTGTCAATTGGGGATCGCTTGATCAGGAACTACTTGCCGCGCAACTGGATGAAAATGCTCAGCGATCAGACCCTTTGCCTTTACCTCAGGTGACTCGAGACGCACTCGTCGAATCGGCTATATCAAGCGCCGAGCGCGCCATGACATTGGGTCTGGGTAAGCATCAGCTCGTGCTGTCTTGCAAAATGAGCGGTGTGCAGGACTTGATCAAGGTGTACCAGGCGCTCGCGAAAAAAACCGATCTTGCACTCCACCTGGGTTTAACCGAGGCTGGCATGGGCAGTAAAGGAATCGTGGCTTCGACGGCGGCCCTGGCGGTGTTATTACAACAAGGCATCGGCGATACGATCCGTATTTCCCTGACACCGGAACCGGGGGGCGCACGAACCCAGGAAGTGGTGGTGGCTCAAGAGATCCTGCAGGCACTTGAATTGCGCGCATTTACACCGGCAGTGGTTTCCTGCCCCGGCTGTGGTCGGACGAGCAGTGATTATTTTCAGCATCTTGCGGCACAGATTCAGGGCTATCTGCGCGAGAAAATGCCGGAGTGGCGCAATCAATATGCGGGCGTGGAGAACCTCACCGTTGCGGTAATGGGGTGTGTGGTCAATGGACCTGGAGAAAGTAAGCAGGCGGATATTGGAATCAGTCTGCCGGGGACGGGAGAGCGCCCTGTAGCGCCGGTGTATATAGAAGGAGAACGCGTGGTCACACTCAAGGGGGAACACATTGCAGCCGAATTCCAAGCGCTGGTCAGTGATTACATCGAACGACGATTTGCACGCTGATCATGATCGATTTTGCGCCGCAAGATGCCGTGCTACGAATGGTTCAGAGCTTCCTTAATGCCCCTGGCTCATGCCATTGTAACTGCTCAGGCAGAGTCAATTGATGTAAACCCGGTGCTGATAGCGTGCATCCTCACGTTGCGCAATCTCCTGCACCTCGTGTCGGGAGATGGCATCCTGTACGCTGATATTCCCTAAGAATCCTCTAATTTCCCGGGAAAGATCACACCATAGTTTCGCGGTGCCGTAGTGTGCTTGAGGCATTTCCTCGCAATGCGGTACATCTGTCAGCTCGTCGATGGCGTCCAGAACTTCTTCAATACTGATCCGGTCAGCCGGTTTGGCCAGACAGTAGCCGCCACCGGGCCCCCTGACGCTGTTGACAATGCCAGCGCGGCGTAATTGCGGAAACAGCTGTTCTAAAAAAGACAGAGAAATGCTTTGACGCTCAGCAATTTCATTTAATGAGATCGCGTGACGTTGATGGTTGTGTAACGCAAGATCGAAAATCGCTCTGACTGCGTAATGTGCTTTATTTGTCAATCGCATTGTCGTCTCTCCCGCTGGTTGACCGATATGCTAGGCATTCCCACGAGTGAGTTCAAATTACAACAATGTAGACAGTTTTTATCTGGATTGAGTCTTATTCGCCACATCCGGATCGTCGCTGAGTGATTCTTCGAGCGGCTCGATATCTTCTTGATTGATACCGGGCAGGCGCTCTTCAGGTACCGCGCCGCCCATTTCATGCACGACTCGGGATACCTGCTGTAAACGTTCATCCATAAGCTGCACATGTTCGATCAATCCATGAAACGCCTGTGCAACAGGGTCTGGCATATCTGTGGCTGCATAGGCATCAAAACCTATTTTGTGTTCCAGCTTGCGCTGGGCAGCTTCGCGTTTACTCTTATCTGAGCCCACCACATGTCCGGGAATCCCCACCACTGTGGCGTCGTCCGGTACAGGTTTGACCACCACCGCATTAGAACCTACCCGGGCATTTTCACCCACCTCAATCGGGCCGAGAATTTTTGCACCGGCGCCGACGACGACATTATTGTGCAAAGTAGGATGCCGTTTACCCTTTTCCCAGCTTGTCCCACCGAGTGTCACACCATGGTAAAGCGTGCAGTCATCGCCGATTTCCGCAGTCTCACCAATAACGACCCCCATGCCATGATCGATAAAGAAACGGCGTCCGATGCGCGCACCGGGATGGATCTCGATACCAGTAAACAATCGGGACACATTAGAAATCAATCGCGCAGGCCATTTGAGGCCATGTTGCCAAAGCCAGTGACACAAGCGGTGGTTCATTACTGCCCAGATTCCGGGATAGGTCGTCAAAACCTCAAAGCCGGTTCTGGCCGCAGGGTCGCGTTGGAACACGCATTGGATGTCTTCTCGAATTTGTTTAAGCATCTCGACTTCTCCTTAGAGTTTTGTATTATGACGTCGGATAGTGTTAGAACAGGCTTTAAGAAATCCTCTTAAGATATTGATTTCATTTACTGATGGGCGCGCTTTATTGAATAGTCTGCGAAGTCGTGGCAGGAGATGTCGGGGATTCTCTGGGTCGAGGTAACCCGCTTCGACCATACTCGTTTGCAGATGTTCGTAGAAGCTTTCCAGCATTTCCACGGTGGCGGGTGTTTCTGTTGGCAGTTGCTCTGGTACCTGTGGGTTTTCGCTCAACGCGCGCAGACGCAGCTCGTAGCAAATGACCTGAACCGCCGCGGCCAGATTGAGAGAGCTGTATGCCGGATCAACCGGAATATTAATTAGAGAATGGCATAGTGCCAGTTCGGCATTGCTCAGGCCCGAACGTTCCCGCCCAAAGACGATGGCCACCGGAAGTCCAGCAGGTTCCTGCGATGCAAGAACCGCCGCCTCCTGCGGTGAGACCAACGGCCAGCGTAAGGTTCTGCGCTGTCGAGCCGATGTTCCAAGTACCAGGCTGCACTCTCGCAGTGCCGAGTGTAAATCGGTGTGGATTTCGGCGGCTGCCAGTACGTCATCAGCACCTGCCGCGCGCGCTGTAGCCTCGACGCAAGGATAATTAGTTGGATTCACCAGCGCCAAACGGCGGAGTCCCATAGTTTTCATGGCGCGTGCAGCCGCGCCGATATTACCCGGGTGGGAGGTTTCAATCAGGACAATTTTGATCTGCTCAAGCATTGACTCGGTCACAAAAAAACTCACATCAGACTGTCACGTTTGCTATTCTAACGCGCCTTTTGGGAGGATTGTCAGACAAGGTGTTCCGATACAAGCTCCGTTGAGGTCCCGTGTATCGGGAGCTGTCTGCTGAGTGACGAATACATTGTCTCGCTTAAAATGCCGGACTCAGCGCTTTTATGATGCCGCGCATCAAGGCGCAGTGCGCAGGCAATGGCAGCGTCCTTGGCAAGCACTGCAACACCGAGGCGTGGCATCACAGAATCGCCCGAAAGGTTGCCCTGTCTGCATCCCCGGCGTTGAGGCACGCCTTGGTAAGGGAGCAAGCATTCCCTGCGAAGTGCGCCTACCCAGGCATGCAGACAGGAAAACTGAGTCCGTCATTTTAAACTAGACGATGTACCAGTATCCGAACACCTTGTATTGATGGAGACAAAGCGCCGCTTGAGGCCTGGAAACGTCTGCCCTCCTCAGAGGCCGCCACTTAACGTCGCGGGCAGCGGTTTTGCGACAGCCTCTACAACAATGAAGCTTTATGACCCAGTAGGATCCCATGCAACCAATGTTGAATACGGCCATTCGTGCCGCCCGCGATGCGGGGCAAATCATTCTTCGCCATGTCGGCCATATCGATAAATTGAATATCCAAACCAAAGCCCGCAATGATTTTGTCAGCGAGGTTGATCGAGGCGCCGAACAGGAAATTATCAAACGCCTGACACGCGCCTATCCCGATCACGGTATTCTTGGTGAAGAGTCCGGAGCGCATCAGACACAGTCAGACTATGAATGGATCATCGATCCACTCGATGGTACAACGAATTTTCTCTATGGTATTCCACACTATGCGGTATCTATCGGGCTACGCCATAAAGACCGTATAGAGCAGGCCGTAGTTTACGATCCTTTCAAAGATGAACTGTTTACCGCCTCGCGTGGCGAGGGGGCGCGGCTGAATGATCGACGCATCCGCGTGAGTCAGCGCAACTCTCTCGAGGGTGCCCTATTGGGTACGGGCATACCTTTTAGGGAAGACCAGGACCTGGAGACTTATCTACAAACGCTCAGAGTATTGATTCAAGGGACCGCAGGCGTACGGCGTGCAGGCTCGGCTGCTCTGGATCTGGCGTATGTAGCGGCAGGCCGCTTAGATGGCTATTGGGAATTCGGACTGCGGCCTTGGGACATGGCTGCGGGTATCCTCCTTGTCCAGGAAGCCGGGGGATTGATCGGTGACCCCTATGGCGGTAAAGCACAGCTCAAAACCGGCGATATCCTCTGTGGTTCCCCCAAAGTCTATGCTGCGATGTTGCAGCGTTTGGCTTCCCTACCGGCCATAAAACATCACGTATAAGTTGTGAGCAGTGACTTCATATTTTGACCACTCGCTGAGTAGTTACTCAGCCGTCACTGACGTAGACAATCCATAGTAATGCCGCATTTAGCGGATCTTTGGGCAGTCAGATCAGATACACGGCGCGCTTTGCAGTGTATGGTTGTTCCTCCCTTCGCAAGAAGCGCAACAAGGTGGATGACCGCTTTCTGACTCGCTGAACCCATCAGAACACGCTTGTTGGAGTACTAGTACACCGACAAGTCCAAACTGTCTATATCAGCGCAAACCCACGCGTTCAGAACAAGGCATTGTTGCGAAGCCATGGTTGTTCCATGTCGA
>JANTGD010000093.1 GCA_024763135.1 Thiotrichales bacterium
ACATGGAACAACCATGGCTTCGCAACAATGCCTTGTTCTGAACGCGTGGGTTTGCGCTGATATAGACAGTTTGGACTTGTCGGTGTACTAGTGGGCCTTACCTTATTTTCCGCACGGCCCACTATGTGGCTGGCTGTCCGAGCATAGATGACCTTTTGCGGGAAAGCTCTTTTGGTCCTTTTTTCCGCTCATTTTTGTTGAATATGAATAACTATTCGCCTCAAATGAGCAAAACATGCTCCCAAAAGGGCTTCGGCTCGTTACGATCTTCATTCTTGGACAGGCTCCTATAGGCTAATGTGGTCAACGTTACACGCAGAGCGCTTCGCTTGTCCCTAGGTTGGACAAACGATGGATCAGTTGCAGTGGCCGGCAGCCGTTCGAGAGCCCGCTGAAGCGAGGCGTTGGCTACATTTGGTATTTGTCAATGTGCTCTGGGGCAGTAGGCTGAGCTTAAGATTTTAAAGGTGTAACGACTCAGCGTGTTTAGATTTGGGTACCTATCAAGGCATTTTCGCACGGAGAATGTGAGCATAGAGTTAATATGTGTCCATTCGAGTACGAACATAACGCCGAGATGGGGCATAAGATGAATACGCTGAATAGTTACTTAAAGGGTAGCCTACCCGTCAATTAAACGATAACAACTAAGGTGGAACAGGTTCCCTGTGGCGGCTGTGTCCCTGCAGCTAAGTAATCAGTAAACTTACAGGTGGAGTTTATGGAACACCGGTTGAGTCAACGCAGAGCTGTCGCTTTACCCGTGACCGTCGAATACAACGGCGCTCAGGTGGGTAAAGCTCAGGTAAAGAACATTTGTTTCGATGGTGCGTTTATCGAAATACCCAGTCCCTTGCGGTTTCATGTGGATGGGGTGCTCACACTTTCGCTCAGCGAAGGCTGTGTCGCACCCAGGCCACCGATTCGCGTGCCTGCGGTGGTTGTCCATCGGCGCAGTGATGGCGTCGGGGTCGCATTTTTACGCGATGATCATATGCTACACAAGTGTATCGAAGGGATTATGCGCGAGGCTGAACCTATCAAGCGGAGAATTACGCATCCCACCACACATATTGCGATGCTTTGAGATAGATCAAGGTGGTCTTGTGAGCCCCGCGCATACTTTTGTATGAGCGTAGAAGGTAATGTGGCTGTATTCAGTGCAGCGGGGCACAATGAAGGCTTCCCTGATGATGGTTGCAGCCCGTTCTGCGCGCCGGCCTACCCTGCTGTATCATGTCGTCCTGGCGGTGTATTGTTCTTTTTCCCACTGGCGCTTGGGTGGGTCAACGGTTCCGATGATTATAAAGAGGTGAGTTATGTTTCTGACTGAAAAAAAATCTGGACACCTTGTCGAAGTTTTGGATACAGCTGAACTGTTCGATCCTTTTTCCGAGGAATTTACGGGCCGATTGAATTATGGAGAGGATTTACCGGATCCTCAAAAGTTCAAGAAGACCGATGTTCAGTTCCAATCCGGTGAGCCACTCCCCCGTTGTTGGATGGATCCTCATTATCGAGATAATGAACTCGCACGCGATTGAGCGTATGTGGTTCAGTGGAGGTTGGGCCTAAATACTGGGTTTTGCCCACTAATCGGTGCAACGACGCGTCGAAACTGAGTGGATATCGCCGCTTTATCCGCCGGATACACTGTTAGAAGAGTCTCTACGAGCACACTCTTGCCTTAAAAATCAGTTCAGGGACCTTGCATTATTGCAGCGATTGTTTCTGTACGCTCAACTGAGTCTTGGTGGATCCATTGGTTATCGCTGAAGGGATCTGTGCAGGGGATAGTCGTATGTCTACGCAGTTGGAAAGGCGATTGGGGTTCTGGTTACTCAGTCTCTATGGTCTCGGAAACATCCTCGGTGCGGGGATTTATGTCCTGATCGGCAAGGTTGCAGGGGAGGCCGGGTTTCTGGCGCCGTGGTCTTTTTTACTGGCTTCTATTGTGGCCGGTTTTACTGCATTCACGTATGCGGAATTGTCCGCACGCTTTCCGGTTGCCGCCGGTGAAGCCGTCTATCTTCACGAAGCGTTTGGATTTGCACCCTTATCCGGCGCAGTCGGTCTTTTGATCAGCTTGGCGGGTATGTTGTCCGCAGCCGCCATCGCGAGGGGGTTTGCCGGATATGCCCAGGTTTATCTGGCGTTACCGGATGCGGTGTTGACAGCGTTGGTGATTATTGCGCTGGGTGCGCTCGCAGCCTGGGGAATTAGTCAATCCGTCTCAGTGGCTGCTGTTTTTACACTCGTGGAAATAGCGGGATTGCTTGCGGTCATTGGATTGGGGCTGCTGCATAAGCCCGAGCTCAGTCGTGGTTTCGATGCCTTCATTCACACGGATGTGAAGATCAATGTAATCGTGGTAGGCGCATTTTTGGCCTTTTATGCTTATATTGGCTTTGAGGATATGGTCAATATTGCGGAAGAGGTGCGTGATCCAGAGCATACCATGCCGCGGGCGATAATCTTTGCGCTGCTTGTTTCTACCTTGCTCTATGCCGGCGTGGCATTTGTTGCCATCGCTTTGGTGCCGCCGGACAAACTGGCAATGAGCGCCGCGCCACTTGCCGATGTATTCCGTGCGACCGGGGTCAGCCCCCTGTTTATAACCTTTGTTGGACTGTTCGCGGTAGTCAATGGCGCCCTGATTCAAATCATCATGGCGGCGCGAATCCTGTACGGTATGGGGAAACGACACTGGTTGCCAAGCGTCGTGTCGCGCGTCAGCCCACGCACGCACACCCCACTTATCGCAACGATGGTGGTGACTGCAGTGGTGGTAATATTGGCGCTGTGGTTCCCGTTGAAGACGCTCGCGGCATACACCAGCTATCTGATACTAACGGTTTTCTTTCTCATCAATCTGTCGTTGCTGGTGATACGACGCAGCCCCCCACCTGGCAATATCGTGGTTTATCCTGCATGGGTTCCTGTCGGAGGCATGTTGACCTCTGCTGGTTTGTTCCTAGGTCAGCTGCTACTGTAGGTCGCCGCGTTACATTGTTGTAAAATAATGTGATATTGATACGCATGCAAATCTTTTGGACACCTGTCAGTGTCCAGATATTGTCAGGCAATTACGTCCCTGCCTAAGCACATTCTCTAAGATGATAAAACTTTCTGGTGTAGTTCTGTGCTGTCGCGTCGCGGGTGATTTGTGGCACAATCGAAACATGAATGCGTATCGATCGGGGAAACGGCTGTTGCGCGTCTGATGCTTTGTGCATTGTCTGACCGTCCTCGATTTCGATGGTTCACCCGTAACATGGGGCAGGAAATTACTAAGACAATCCAGTTAGTAAATGCTCATACGGTGCATTCCACATGCTACGTATCAAGGCGCGGCTCGTTGGCAATGACCTGGTCCTTGCCAAGGCGCAACATCGAGTTGTAACCTTTGGGACGCTCCCTGCGGGCGGGATTCTGGGCACCCGTCACGGTGCTGCACTGGCTTTACAGAGAATAGCGATATTTACGCCGGTGGACCTTGTGCCTGAGTGCCCAGAGCCCCCTGAATAAGGCTTTACTATCGATTGTCTTAGTGTTAGCCGTGATCATCCGCAAACCCCAACAGAAATTGTGGTTTGCGCCTTCCTGAAGGAACAGCACGACGTTGAACTCAGCGAGTGAGTTCGGCGGAAATTGTTTGCATCCGGTACTTTAATGGGCCGGATCCTCGAACTTGAGTGTTGATCTGTGCGTATCAAGACGTTGTGTCTTTATTTCTGGGTTCATGCAACAGAATTCGCAGTGTCTCTGTCAAAATGAGCGAAATCTCCTGGAAACGTGGATTCTGTCGGCGTTTTGTATTGGCCGGTTCCTTATACTGCCCTCCCGGTTTGCAACTCTGAGTTTGTAACCTGATGTTCGGGGTCAATGCTTGGTTTGGTCCTAAAATCAAAGGCTTGTAGGGCATGGCTCAAGCAACTCCGGTGCTGTATGGGCCGTTTACTATGGATTGTCTTAGTCGATAGGTGTGTCCGGCATTTTAGTTCAAGCAGGGTGACCGATTGCCTGCTCGTGACAACTGAGCCCATCATTTTAAACTGGACGATATACTAGAAGCACTCGACATGGCGTTGGGCAGCTGGGGTTGAGTAAGACAGGGTTTGATCAATGGTTTGACGCAGGCCCCGTTTGAATGCGTAAACTGGCATACGCTTTGCTGCTTTAAGGAAGCTCTGATTCATTCTGGCGCGAGCAGATTTTGCGCCACAAGATGCTGTGTTACGAATTGATCAGAGCTTCCTTAAGTCGCGAAAATATTTGGAATTGATATCGGTTTCCGAGGAAGGACCGGTTGGTAACTTGGTCAAGGATGAGTTGAAAATTGCTAATAAAGAGGTTTACTCAGATGAGGTTGTCTACCCTTGTATGGATTATGTTCCTTTCATTGATGATGGTTTTGACGGGTTGCGAGACGACGGGCAATCCTGCGACTTCGGCGGCAAAGGCCAAGGGCAATAACGCCTTCATCAGTGATGCCGCGGCGGCTGCGTATAAAAATGCCGATGATTATCGGATTGGTGTAGACGATGTCGTAAAGGTCAGTGTTTGGAAAAATCCAGATCTTTCGGTCGAGGTGCCGGTGCGTCCCGATGGGAATATCTCGGTACCCCTTATCGGGGATGTGGCCGTTGGGGGGAAAACACCTAAAGAGGTGTCACAGATCATCACCGATAAACTCAGCCTCTATCTGCGTGATCCTCAGGTAACGGTAATCCTGTCTGAGCTCAATAGTCACAAATTTTTGTCACGCGTCAGGATAACGGGTGCGGTAGAGAATCCAAAGTCGATTGCCTACAGCCAGGGGATGACAGTGCTCGATGCGGTTCTGGAAGCTGGTGGGGTCAATAAGTTTGCTTCGCCCGATGGGACCAAGCTGTATCGGAAACAAGGGGGTAAAAGTAAAGTATTCAAAGTGCGGCTCAAACAGATCCTCAAAAAAGGCGATTTGAGTACAAACTATGAATTACTGCCAGGGGATGTAATCACCGTGCCCGAGCGCGCTTTCTGAATTAGCGTGACACACGTCAGTCTGCCCCTAAGGGACTCGGGAGCAGCGGCGTTTTTAGTAGAGATCAAGAGTACAGGACATTATGAGATACTCAGTAGAAACCGACTACAAGCTATTTTTGAGAAACTTGGTGCAATACCGTTGGTTTGCCACGATATTGTTTTGTTTGACGGCGCTGGCTTTTACTGTGGCCGGATTCTTCGTCAAGAACACTTATTCTTCTTACTCCACTATCTTGCTCGATGGGCAGACCACGATCGCTCCATTGATCGGCTCAGGAGATCCCAATGCGCAAGCCAGCGATTGGTCGAAAGTAGCCGAAGAAATCCTGCAGAGCCGTAAGACTATGACCAAGCTGATGCAGGCGATGGGGTACATCGATGACAAAATTGAAACTCAGGAAGATGAAATCCTCTTGAGTCGGCTAAAAGCCAATACCCACGTCTATCTCGAAGGGAACGGTAAAATTCTGCGTATTGAGCATACCGATGCGGACCCTTTTGTGGCCAAGGAGGTTGCCAGCAAGCTCACGGATATCTTTATTGATGCGACGCATGGCTATCGCGCGGCGGAGAGTGAGGAAGCTTTTGAGTTTATCGATTCTCAGGTGGATGCGTATCACAAGAAGCTCTTGGAGGCCGAGGATCGGCTCAAGAAGTTTAAAACCCAAAAGCTGGAAACCGGTGCAAGTACGGAAACGGCGGTTGCCACGCGTATTGCAAGGCTGCAAGAAATCCTCGATCAGTCCGAGCTCGATCTGAAGGAAGCAATCATCAAGCGTAATTCTTTAGACCGACAGCTGCAGACCGAGGTCCGCACGACTGTCAGCCTGGGGCGCCAGTCTCAGTATGTCAAACGCTTGGAGGCCTTGAACGATGAGCTGGCTAAGCTGCGCTTGACCTATCACGAAAATTATCCCGATATTGTCAATATCAAGCATCAGATAGAGGACGTGCGTCGCCAGATCGAGGCAGAGAAAAAAGGCAACTCAATGGATCTTGCGGGCATCGATATAAAGTCGAATGAGGTCTATCAGGATTTACGCTTGCAACTGGGCCAGGAGGAAACGCGTATCGCAACGCTACAGACAAGGATAGCCGAAACACGCGCCATCATTGAGCAGGAGCGCAAAAAGGGTGAATTGGTCAACGAGAGCGATGCCCAGGAAGCTGAGCTGGTGCGCGATTACAATGTAAATAAAAAGCTCTATGAAGATCTATTAAAAAGACGCGAAGCAGCACGCGTTTCGAAAGAAATTGATGATCAGCATAAGGGTCTGAACATTAAAGTGGATGCCGCGGCGTTTTTACCGCGCACCCCGTCAGGGTTCCGCTTTATTCATTTTGTGGCTGGGGGCTTGATTTTCGGAACCCTGCTACCGATTGGGCTAATCTACTTATATCAGATTGTAGATACTAGCGTGAAATCGCCCGAGCTGATCCAAGCCAGATTGGGCCTGAATGTGTTGGGTACTGTGCCCGATATTGTCAATGATAGTGATTTGAAAGCGATAGGGCGAAGGGATGCACTCAGAAACAGCCTGATTTGGCTGACCATGATCACCATAGGGGTGATTGGGGCCTTACGTGTGATGGGGAATTAAACAAGCGAGGTAACAATGTCAGACTCTTTTGGACGTGCACTAAAAAAGGTGGGTGGGAGCGCGCTGGAGCCTACCGGTTACCAGGATTCTCGGCATGACAACACGATCATGCAGCGTCGCTTTGAATACGAAGATGGGATTATTGTACGCAGCGTTGAAGCGCGCGAGCAGATCGCGCGTATGGCTCAGCCATTTGTGTTCACCCGGGATCAACTGGCTGAGCAGCACATCATTACAATGGATGATGCTAATGCTGAAGCGCAGTTGCTGCTGAAGGACTTACGTAACCGCATCACTCTGACTCGGCCAGGGCTCGGAGCTACGATTTTGGTGACGTCGATCGGGAGATCCATGCAGTCAGCGTATTTTGCCCGTAATCTGGCGGCAGTGATGGCGGGCGATGAAAACCGCACCTCGTTACTGATTGAGACGCATACCACGGATGGTCGTCTTTTCGGGGAAATAGAACATCCGGCCGGTTTGTCCGATTTCATTGGTAAAGAAGACATTCAGGTATCGACTTTGATTCACCCCACGGGTATCCCCCGCATGCGGGTAATACCGTTTGGGTCGCATGAATTTATGGACTACGAATATTTGCGCTCTACACAAATGCGGATTTTGGTGAAGGATGTCACACGGCGTTATCCTCGGGAGCGGTTTATTGTGATGGATGCCCCACCTGTCGATCAGGTGGCTGATGTTGAGCTGCTGAATGAGTATGCTGACTACATTGTATTGTATCTGCCGTATGGCAAAGAGTCAGAAGCCAAGATTAAGAGAAGTCTTGGCAAGCTCGATCAAGACAAGCTCGTGGGCACCGTGTTGGGGGGCGCACCCAGAGCTAAGGGGTTCCTTTCCAAACTAATGAAATAACTCCATGAAGCTAAATCTACTCATCTACCGGTTAGCCTTGTCGATCTTGCTGGGAACCGCTGCAAGCAGTGTCGCTGCAAAGGACTTCATCCCTCGGCTGGGCGTGGATGTCGAGCAACATTCGAATATAACCCTCGAGCCCAGTGGTTCTGAGGTTGAAGATACCATGATCACGCCATATTTCGGTTTTCAATATGACGATAAAGGCGAAGACTTGGAAGCGAAGGTCGACTTTCTGCTCCGCCACGAGACTTATGCCGAGAATAGTTTCAAGGAGCAGGATCTATTTAATATCAATGGTGTGCTGGATTGGGGGGTCATGCCGGGTGTTTTGAATTGGGTGGTTGAGGATTATGCGTATTCGCAACGGATTGATACAACCGAAGACAATACGCCAGATAACGTGGAAAATTTTAACGTACTCGCCACCGGACCAGACTTTCTTTTTTCACATGAGATCTACGATGGCGTGTTGAAGTTGCGCCTGGCCGATGTCTACTATTCGAAGAGCAATAACGACAATATGCGTGTGATTGGTTCTGCCGCAGTGTATCGGCCGCTCAACGTCTACAGCCGGATTGGTGCGGAGTTCTCAATCTCTAACGTGAAATTCGATGAAGTCTTTTTGACTGATTATACCATCGCATCGGCGCATGCAAATTATGAACGGGAAACACCCTACGGCGTTTTGAATTTACACGCTGGTGCTAGCTGGGCCGATCATGAGAATGGTGCGACGGATTCTGCGCCTTTGTTTGAGGCGAAACTCGCAAGCGAAGAAGGCCTGGGTCAAAATTACAGTATCTCCCTGTCCACTAAATACTCCGATCCTGCATTGGATGCCTACGATCCATTTTTTACCAGTCTGCTCGAAATCAGTGACCAACAGACGATCAATCAGAATGAGATTTCTGGTACGGGCGTCTACAAGCAAGACCGCTTAGAGCTGAGTTACGGCATCCAAGGAGAGCGTCTTGGTTTCTCACTGGCTGGGTTTAGTACTAAGAGCAATCAATTATTGAGCACCGTGGAAGACACTAAAGATATTGGTGGCGGTGCTAATTTGAGTTACCTGCTTACCGAGCGCGCGGTCATCTGGGTAGACGGTTATTATTCACGTAGCGAGTATGTGGATATTATCGATGAACGGGACAAACCCGCTGCACCAGAGCCGCTTGGTGCGCGGGTTGATCGCTACGCTGAAATAACCGGTGTGGGTGTGGGAGCGTCTTACACATTACGCGACTCCTTATCTTTTACTCTGGGTGCGCGAAATCTGGAAAGTCAGAGTGATGATCCCAACCGGCAATATAAGGATGACATCCTGTATTTTAATGTCCAATACAGGGGTACCCCTAAAAATTAGGTATTAGCTATGTATCTAGAGCATTTTAATCTAGAGTCGGATCCTTTCAGGCTCTCTCCTGACGCGAAATACTTTTACCCCAGTCTTGCCCACACGACTGCCAAAAACTATATGGATTATGTTTTGTGGAGTCGGGATAGCTTTATCGTTATCACCGGTGAGATTGGCACGGGTAAGACTACTTTGATTCAAAAGATGCTCGAGGAAGCCGGCTCGAAAATTACGGTCGCCAAAATTCATCAGACGCAACTCAACGAAATCGAGTTCATCCAGGCGTTGCTGGATCAGCTCGGGGTCAACCCGTTTCATACTCAGTCCAAGGTTGAGCTACTCAGCATGCTCAATCATTTTCTCCAGCGAAAGTACGAGGAAGGGGAGACGGTGGTTGTCATCATCGATGAGGCGCAAAACCTGGATGCGCGGGTACTCGAAGAGATTCGTCTTTTGTCAGGATTTGATTCGAATCGAGAAAAACTGCTGAATATTTTTCTTGTCGGGCAACCCGAGTTGCGCGAAACACTACAGCGACCTGAGCTTGAGCAATTGTTTCAGCGGATACGGTTGCGTTTCCATCTTGATGGGCTGGGTTTCGATGAGGTGCGGTCATATATTCGTTATCGCTTGGCCATTTCATCGGCCCGTAAGTTTTATCCTGTTCCTGCGAGTCGTAAGCTGCTGTCCTTTGGCGTAATTGAAAACGACCAGCCACTGCCGGTAGAGTTGTTTCCAGACGAATTGCTGCATGAGATCATCAAATATACAGGGGGCATCCCGCGCCTGATTAACACGCTTTGTGATACCGCATTACTTACAGCCTATTCAAGAGACCATCAGATCGTCAGCACAGAGGACCTCGCTTCTGCAATTGAGGACCTGCAATGGTTGCCCTACGAGCAGCGCACCAGTCATCGAGTTAATGAGCAGTACCAATCAGGCAAGTACAAGCTCTATGTGTCAAAGGAAGGCACCATGATGTCCGTTGAGAATCTCAATAAAGACAAGGTCTTGGTCGGGCGCAGCCATTTGTGCGATATCAAAATCGACCAGAGTTCTGTCAGTGGTAAGCATTTCCAGTTAGTCATGGGGCCAAGTGGATATGTCATCGAAGACCTCGAAAGTACCAATGGCACTTATGTGAATGGCGAGCGGGTTGAGCGTAAAGAGCTAGAGAATGGCGATGTGATTGAGGTTGGTCGGTACGCCATGAAGTACAAAGCCAACGATGCCATTGGGGAGAAAGAGCCGGTGGTGCAGCACGCTAATTTCAGGGGTTAGCTAAGCAGTTACGCCAAAAAAACGCAAGCGTTACCCACTCACTTGTGAACTTCAACTTCCTCATTCCATGGTGACAAGATCCTGTCCTCAGGAGCCCATCCGAGAATAGCATTTGTAATCGGGTGGTGGGTCTTGCGTTAATTTGCACGGTGGGAGCGCCCCAAAGCATTCGATACGACGTGACGGGGCTTGGCAAGGGAACGACCATTGCCTATAACTCATGCATTGCCTTGAACCTAGATTCTGCAGTTGGATCACGAAAGTCCACGCAAGCCCTTGGCGCACCTGGCAAACCAGAAAAACCTCTCATCACCAATAAGGTGACCA
>JANTGD010000094.1 GCA_024763135.1 Thiotrichales bacterium
TCATCACCAATAAGGTGACCACGAGTTTTTCCGATTCACCATGCACACCAATATCTTACGCGTCTTTTTTGCGCCCAACTGAGGTTTTTAGGTTCAAGGCGGCAACGACCGGACACTCGGTAGGAATAGGTGTGGAGGGCTTACTATGGATTGTCTTTGTCATTCAAATGTAACGCCTCAGCTTGCCCTTGAAAATCCACCAGCTCTGCGTTATCAACAGGTTATTGACACTCGTAAACTCACATTTTTAGCCTTGATCTGGCGCATTTCAGGGCGCAAGCTGAGCAGTAACATTCAAAGAAAACGAATCAAAAGTCGATATCTGCAGGCGCACCCGCGTCGAGGCAACTGAGCGGTCTCACCTGCAGACATTCCGCGGTGAGTCAATGAGAATGGAATTTCATTTTTACGCCAGCGACTTCAATCACGTCATTATCCTGTAACTGGGCACCTTCCGAGGAGATGGGGGTGTTGTTGAGGATAGTGGTGGCATCATTGTCTCCCCCGTCTACATGTGCAAAAAAGAAACCGTCGGAATGCTGGGATATGGCCGCAATGTGCTCTCCTGGTTTGCCCAGAGTCACGATCTTACCCTTGATGGGGATAATTTTGGATGATTGCTCGTGGCCATTTAAAACGGTGAGATGAGCATGCTGCGACGACGAACCATTGAGTTTTTTTGGAGGCTCATGCGCTGCCGACTCGTTACCGGGCTTGTTGATAAATCTCAACGTGAAATTGCCCAGCGTAATGAGGTCACCATCCTCTAATGCTTTTTGGAATACTTTTTCGGTGTTAACAAAGGTGCCATTCGTGCTGCCCAGGTCTTCTATAAAAAAGTCGTCGCCAATCGATACAACTCGCGCATGGTGCCCGCTCACGGCCTGACTATCCAAGTGTATTGCGTTATCGGCCTTTCTGCCCATGATGATGGTCTCGGTGCCGAGCGCGATTTCTTGAACAACTTTGCCGTCATTTGTAACGATAATTTTTGCCATTTGTGTTTGCCCATAGTCTCAAAATAAAAAATCCAATACTCTTCGTGCGAGATTCTGTCGTGGCGCTGGAAAGGGTTTCATTGGTCGCGCCAACACCACCGAAATATTGTCTCTGCCGCCTTTTTCGTTCGCCATGAAAATCAGACTGTCAGCCATTGCCTGGAGATCGCTTTGGTAGCTTTTGATCGTGATTGCAATATCCTCATCCGCAAGCATATCGGTCAGCCCATCAGAACATAATAGATAGATATCTCCAGTGTGCACCTCTGATTCATGGATATCTATCACGACTTCCGTTTCGATCCCAAGTGCACGAGTCACAAGATTTTTATTCAAACTCTCCTGTGCTTCTTGCTGCGTGTAGAAGCCTTTGTCGACCAGCTCCTGCAAGAGTGTATGGTCAACTGTGAGTTGTTCTAATAGCCCCTCCCTAAATCGGTACATGCGGGAGTCGCCTACATGTGCGACAGCCAGTTTATTGTCGAAGAACAGCCCCAGGACGATGGTTGTCCCCATACCCCGGTATTGCGACTGCGAGTTAGCGGCTTTGACGATGGTTTGATTGGCATCGCGTATCGCGGCCTGGGCGATCAGGGTTTCTTGGCAGTACCCTGTCGTTTTGTCAATGGTGCCTGCGTGAATACCGGGCAGGTGTTCATGCAAATGGTTTAAAATCGAATTGACCGCTATGGCGCTGGCGACTTCTCCCCCATGGTAGCCTCCCATGCCATCGGCCAAGACGACTGTGCCCAGCTCGACTTCCTCACCAATGCTGTCTTCGTTTTGCTCGCGTACGCGGCCAGTATCCGTGCGACCGGCTATTTCAAGCGTACCTGTTAGATCCATAATGTCTTGGGGACGTCTCAATGTCTTCCTGAGTGAGAATGACGATTCTAACCTACAAGCTCACACGAAAATAGGACGTGTTACCAGGTTTTGATCGGTACGGGTGTACCGCCAGTCAACAGGGTTTTGCAATCGGCAGGGACAAAACGGGCGACTTTGCAGGCTCACTCAAGATGCGATCACTTCAGCTAAGGCCTTTTGGCTTGCGGTGGTCATGCTTGCCTTGGCTGCGCGCAGGCCTCCGTTCAGTACTCGGACGTCCAGGCCTTTGTTGCATAGTATGAAGGCAGCCGCTGCACTACGCGCTCCAGTATCACAGTAAACAGTATAGTGCTTGTTAGGGTCTAAGTAGTTGTATTTAATTCTCAGATAGATCAATGGGATATTGATACTATCTGGTAGATGGAATTGATGAAACTCGCTGGGCAAGCGTACGTCCAGCCACACGGTATCTTGAGAAACTGCCGCGTCGTAGTCTTCGTAGCGCACGACTTGTTGGGCAAGTAGTTGTTCGAAGCGGATTTTTGGTAACCGCTGTACTGAGCCATTCTCCAGCATGGTAATTGTAGCGGATCGAGGGCGGTCTGAGATGAGCGCATCTTCCCCGAATAGATCACCGCGGTACAGGCGCGTCAGCTCGAGTCCTTCGGGGTGCGCTTTCGTCGTACGTGTGACTGCTGCCGAACCGCTGCTCAGAATGTAGAAAAAGTCACCTGGCTCGTTTTGTTGGAAGATGACTTCTCGCGCAGGCACGGAAAGAGGTTCGAGTTCAGCGAAAAACATTTGCAGATGCAAGGGGGAGATCGACTGAAATAGGGGTTGGCAGAGCAAGGCTTCCATCCAGTCGGCAGAGTCCGGGCGGTTTTCGGGGCGAAGTTCTTTGACAATATACTTTGCTGCGTGGTCCCAGCTGAGCAACAGTTCCAGCGTTTTAGCTTCGATTTTTAAACACAGACTGTTGGACTGGGCAATCGCCGTGTGTTTTCTGGGCTGAAAGGAGGCAATCGCTTGGCGTCCAGCTTCATTATCAGCGGTCACGATTGCTTCAGGTTCTTGACTCGATGTGACTTTGATTTGCCCTTGCAGCAGAAAGTAGTGGCACTTGTCGACTTCCCCTTCTTTGAACAGCGTTTTGCCTGCCGCAACGTTAACGAGTTCTGCTTTGTTGAGCAAGCTCGCAAAATGTTGCTCACTCAGTGAGTCTATGGGATCGAATTTACTGATCTGTTCTCGAAAGTCATGCACGTTCATAATGAATCAAAGTCCTGAGCGATGTTGTTATTTTGTAATGACTCAGCACACGGTTCTGTTAGCCGTTGTTTTTATGCTCGCCCGGTCACCTACTGCGCGCATGTGTTCTCCCCGCGCAAACATGCGTGGAGCCTGGCCAGAGTCAAAACATGCCGAGTCATTATGTTGTTTTTATTGGTTGCTCAGTGAGGGTGCCAGCATCCACACTCATGCTGCCCTTGCACCTTCTCGTGAGCATTTGATCAGGATTATCTGCAAGATGGGAAGAGGAATCTGTGAGCCAGTTTTTTGTTCAAAAGATATGGGTGCAGGCAACCATCGATTTGGGGGATGGTTGGTAAAAACGGCGCGGCGCGCCGAGTGTCAATTTTCAGCGTTAGGATTCAGGAATCATCAGCGTTTGACCGGCTCGGATGTGGTCATTGCTTAGCTGATTGGTTGACTTGATCTGAGGGATAGATACGCCATAGCGTTTACTGATGCGTGTGAGCGTTTCTCCCGAGCGTACTTTGTGCTGGGTGTAGCCCGCTGTAGGCTGAGTAGAGTCTGACATCGCAATCTGCAGGCTGGCTGCGTCGGTTAGTGCAATGGTTTCCAAGGGTAGCAGCACGGCATAGGCGTTTTTGGGTGGGGTGACTTGACGGCGCAGGCCCGCGTTTAGGCGCTGTAGGGTTTGGTAATTGACGGCGTATTGTTTGGCGATTTTACGTAGGCTGGTTTTACCCGCAGTTTCGAGTTCGGTGAAATAAGGTTTATCCGAAATCGGCCATAGTTCGATGCCGTAATACTCCGGGATCTGGATGATGGAGACAACAGCCAGGAAGCGGGGGACATAGGCCATCGTCTCTTTGGGTAATTGAAGGTGCCAAAAATCTGTGGGTTTGCCGCGTGCTTTATTGCGCGCGATTGCTCTGTGTACGTTGTTCTCGCCCGCATTGTAGGCGGCGAGTGTCAATAGCCAGTCCCCATCGAATTGATGATTGAGTTCCTTGAGATAACGTATGGCGGCATGGGTGGATGCGATCAGATCTCGACGGCCTTCATACCACCAGTTGTGTTGCAGGCCAAACTTTTTACCGGTTGAAGGAATGAATTGCCATAGTCCCGCTGCACCGTGCTTAGAGGTGGCATCTTCCATATAGGCGCTTTCAATAATGGGCAAAACAGCCAGCTCAAGAGGCATATTCTCTCGGCTAAGCTGTTGTACAATATGGTAAAGAAATGGTTCGGCTCTTTCGGTCACCATCAATAAATAACCTTTGTTATCGACATAGCGCTTACGCTGTGCCGCAACGCGAGGACGGTCCGGATCGAAGTAGATCCAGATTTGATGACCAATTTTGTCCCAGAGGGTATGAAATCGGGTGGCAGAGTGGAGGCTGTCAGCGTTGGCATTGACCACGGATAACTGCAGCGGAGGGGCAAGTGGTGGTGGCACGAACACCAGTTGAGATGCGTCCTGCTCTGAGGCATAGGCTGTCATTGTCAGCAGCACTAGCATGAGTGCGATCAGGCGCGTGAGCACGCAGTGGCAGCGAGGGCTCGTTCGTGACATGTTACAGATTCCCGCGAAAGTCATTGGTATTTTGCGGTAGGATAACAAAACCAAAACGCTCAAGAATAGTGTGAACTCGCCTTTCTCAGCATGTTTTACATAGGATAGTGAGCAATATCCGATAAGAATAGCGCTTAGCGGTGCTTTTTGACTGCTGGTGGGGGTGACCGATATTTGGCCGTTGGGTGAGTCATAGCGACTTCTGAAGCCCATCAGCCCGGTACTCAAACAACGTTCGAGTCACTACTCAGCTAATCCCTGAGATACGCCAGCGCTGCATTAAAAAATGGTCGTAGACACTTGTAAACTCACATTTTCGCCTTGATCTGGTGCATTTCAAGGGCAATCTGAACAGTAACTTCATGTTCTGACAACTCGCTGATTAATGACAAATTCGAATGATCAGAGACCTTCATAAAATACTGGAGTAACCATGCAGAAAACTGATTATCATCGGCTTGAGCAATGGTATGCAACGGCTCAAGGCAGCAGCTTCCAGGAGGCGCTGTGTGTATCTCTGGAGCCTGTCCTGCAAGCTAGTTTTGGGTACCATGCTGTGCAGATTGGGGCGTTTCCTCCCAACTACGATTTGACGCAGCACTCGCGTATTCGGCATGGTGTGATCTGTGATATGCAGGGTCAAGTGGATGTGGTGAGTCGTTATTCCTGTTTACCATTTGATCGAGATTCCGTTGACTTGATTGTATTGTCCCATGCTTTGGAACTGAGTCGGGACCCCCATGCTGTGTTGCGCGAAGCAGAGCGCATACTCGTCCCTGAGGGTCGATTGATTGTGATTGGTATCGATCCTTGGACCCTCTCTTCGGGCTGGCGAATGCTGCTGCGCTCAGCGTTTTCGCGCTATTCTCAAGGTCGGGTCAAAGACTGGCTCAAGCTATTGGGTTTTACGGTGGAAGAGAGTCATTTACTCAATATGTGGGCGCTCAATCGGGTCGAGTGGCTGGTACGGGCCCCGAAGTTGATGCGTTTGGTAGAGTGGGTAGCGTCGAATGTTGCAGGGGGGTACGTAATCCAGGCGCGCAAACGAGTCACCCGCTTGACACCGATTACACCCAGTTGGCAAAGACGCCCTCGTTTGGTTTCCGTAGGCCTAGGTGAGCCTGCAGCGCGTGGAGTGCGTCGTAATCCCAATGATTGAAATCTATACTGATGGCGCCTGCCGCGGGAATCCCGGGCCAGGCGGTTGGGGCGCGATCTTGCGCTATGGTACGCACGAGAAAGAGCTCTCTGGCGCAGAGGCTCAAACCACCAATAACCGCATGGAGTTGACTGCTGTGATCAAGGCGCTTGAAGCATTGAAGCACCCGCGCTATCCGGTCACGGTGACAACTGACTCGCGGTATGTCATGGATGGCGTTACCAAGTGGTTGCCAAATTGGAAAGCGCGCGGTTGGAAGACTGCGAGTAAGCAGCCAGTCAAGAACGAGGATCTTTGGCGCCAGCTCGATGCGCTGGCATCGAAGTTTACGGTTGATTGGCAGTGGGTAAGGGGACACAGCGGGCATGCTGAGAATGAACGGGCGGACAGGCTCGCGAACGAAGCGATCGATCGAATGTTGCAGGAGCACCACTAATATGCGTCAAATTGTTCTGGACACAGAAACTACCGGCCTCGACCCGAAAGATGGCCATCGCATCATCGAAATTGGTTGCGTCGAATTGATCAACCGGCGTCTGACGGGAAACGATTTCCACCAGTATCTGCAACCCGACCGTGCGGTGGATGAAGGTGCAGTTGAGGTGCATGGGATCACCAACGAGTTTCTTGCCGATAAGCCGCGAATGCAGGATATTGCGAATACTTTTCTGGATTACGTTCGAGGTGCGGAACTGATTATTCACAATGCGCCCTTTGATGTGGGGTTCATTAATCGTGAGTTGCAGTTGCTGGGTTCTGATTGGGGCAACCTGGAAGATATTGCTCAGGTTACTGACAGTTTAGTCATGGCGCGTGAAATGCATCCCGGGCAGCGGAATAGTTTGGATGCGCTCTGTAAACGCTATGAGGTGGATAACTCATCACGCGAATATCATGGTGCTTTGCTCGACGCACGGATACTGGCGGAAGTCTATCTGGCTATGACCGGCGGTCAGGCAACGCTTATGCTGGATGAGGAGGAGCAAGCTGATTTGGGGGGTGGCGACGAATTACATCGTCCCATCATTAAAACACAAGCGCTGCAGGTGATAACGCCCGACGAAGCGGAACTTGCAGAGCATGAGCAGATGTTAGAAATGCTGACGGCTGCTGCGGGTCGAACAATCCGATGGTAAGTGGGTGGTTCCGTAATTTTTACCAGCAAGTGCTAATGTTTTAACAGCCGCGCTTTTTCGCGTGACCAGTCCCTGGCTTTTTCAGTGGCACGTTTATCATGCTTTTTCTTGCCTTTGCCAAGCCCAAGTAAAACTTTTACACGACCCTTTTTCCAGTACATAGACAGGGGTACCAAGGTATAACCTTTCCGCTCTACGGCGCCGATTAAACGATCGATTTCTTCACGGTGCAGCAGTAGCTTGCGTGCGCGGCCTGGGTCTGGATGGATGTGTGTGGATGCTGAAGTTAATGGGGTAATGTGGCTGCCCAGCAGCCAGGCTTCATCATTGATAAGCATCGCGTAGGATTCTTTGATCTGAACGCGGCCGGCGCGGATGCTCTTAACCTCCCAGCCTTCGAGTACAATACCGGCTTCGAAGGTATCATCGATCTGGTAATCAAACCGGCCCTTTTTGTTTTGTGCAATCGTATTGGGAGCTGCTTTCTTTTGTTTTGCCATCGTCGCATTATACCTGGACCTACTGTTCTGGCCATCCCTCGAACTCGAGCAGGCGCAGAAGCAGGCGCAAGGTCACACGCTGATCGGCTAACAGTTTATTGAGGTAGCGGTTGGTAGGCGTGGTGTGGGCGCTTATCGTAACGCAAATCAGTGTTTCCACAAACGCAATCGTCTTTCATAGGAATCGCGACGCAAACGTAGATCATTGTCAGTGTTGCTGTCATCTTGTAGGTTGAAGATGAGCAGTGTGAGCAGCGTTCAAAAGTAATTGACAGGAGCATAAAGCATGTCTGAAACGACCCAGTCTATTCATGGCCAGTGGTCAGGTAAGTTGGCGTTTATTCTAGCCGCCACGGGTTCAGCCGTGGGCTTGGGTAATATTTGGAAGTTTCCCTACATCACGGGCGAAAATGGTGGTGGCGCGTTTGTTCTGGTCTACTTGCTGTGCATCGCATTCATCGGCGTTCCAATTATGATGGCTGAGATCTTGCTGGGCCGGCGGGGACGACAAAGTCCCATCAATACGATGGCCAGTATCGCCAGAGCCGAAGGCTTGAGCCCGGCGTGGAAATGGCTGGGAGTGATGGGTGTCGTGACCGGCTTTATTATTTTGTCGTACTACAGTGTTATTGCGGGTTGGGCGTTAGCCTATGTTGAGCGGGCCGTTTCCGGAGCATTTCAAGGCGCGAATGGGGAACAGGTTGGTGCCATATTCGCTAATCTGACAGGCGACTGGGAAAAACAGTTGGCGTGGCACACCGTCTTCATGGTGATGACAATGCTGGTCGTCGCTAGAGGGGTGCGGGGTGGTTTGGAACGCGCCGTCTCTATTTTGATGCCGGGATTGTTCGTTATTTTGATTTTTCTGGTTGGCTACGCTGTTGCACAAGGGGATTTTCAAAAAGGTTGGCATTTTATGTTTGACCCTGATTTTAGCCGGCTCAATGCGCATGCCGTATTGACCGCGATGGGGCATGCCTTTTTCACGCTCTCACTGGGTATGGGGGCGATTATGATCTACGGATCTTATTTGCCTAAAAATGTTTCGATCACGCGCGTTTCCTTCACCGTTGCGGTGGCCGATACGGTGGTTGCCCTGCTGGCTGGATTGGCAATATTCCCGATCGTGTTTGCCAATCAGCTCGAACCAGGTGCCGGGCCGGGTTTGGTCTTTCAAACCCTGCCGCTTGCGTTTGGACAAATGCCCGGTGGGATCATCATTGGTACGCTATTTTTTATCATGCTCACCTTCGCCGCATGGTCATCGGCGATTTCTATTATCGAGCCTGCGGTGGCTTGGTTGGTCGAGAAAGTTGGCGTAACCCGTCACGTCGCGTGTTTACTTGCAGGGACGGCGACCTGGGCCTTGGGCATTGGTACGATTTTGTCTTTCAACGCATGGTCAGACAAAACCTGGCTGGGCAAAACGTTTTTCGACATTCTGGACTATCTGACCGCCAATATACTGTTGCCTGCAGGGGGTTTCTTGATTGCGATCTTTGTCGCTTGGATGATGCGCCGGCAAAGCGTGCTCGAAGAGCTCAATGTTAAAGATGGTCCGTGGTTTGAGTTCTGGCACTTTCTGATACGTTTCGTTGCTCCGGCGGCTGTTGTCATCGTGTTTGTCCAGGCGATTGGGTTGTTGGGGTAGTAAAGATCAATACGCAATGAGTAATGTAAATCGACAGGCGATTGTGCCCTATACACCCCATCAAATGTATGGGCTGGTAGATAATATATCTGCTTACCCTTTGTTTCTGCCCTGGTGCGTCTCGGCCAAGGAGCATTCGCGCGATTCGCATGCTGTTGTGGCGAGCATCGAACTGTCGAAGGGAGCGCTTAAAAAGTCTTTCACTACCCGCAATAGCCTGACCCCTGATGAAGAGATCGAAATCCATCTGGTGGAAGGTCCGTTTAAACGATTGGAAGGGAATTGGCGATTTCAACCACTCAAGCAAGGTGCAGCCTGTAAGGTTTTGCTTGATCTGGATTTTGAATTCTCTAGCCGGCTTATCGATGCGGCACTGGGGCCTGTCTTTGGTTCGATTGCGAATTCGCTGGTAGATGCATTCGTGGAACGTGCTCGTAGCGTCTTTGGCCCGCAAAAGGGGGTCGGTTCATGAAGGTCGAGGTGGCCTATGCATTACCTGATGAGCAATTTCTGCAAGAGGTTGAGGTGCCAGACGGCGCGACGCTGAAGGATGCTATATTGCAATCGGGGGTGCTTGAGAAGTACCCGGAAATTGATTTAGACAGCAACAAGGTCGGTATCTTCGGAAAGCTGCATAATCTGACTGATGCACTTCAGCCCAACGATCGAGTCGAGATCTATCGGCCGTTGATTTGTGATCCAAAAGAAGTACGACGGCAGCGCGCCAAGAAAGGAAAAACGTCCGCAAAGGTCTGACAGATGCTCACCGTGTGCTGCTAAACGTGACGGTTGTTTAGCACGATGGGGTGATGGATGGACCGCGATCCTTGACGATTTTTTACAAACTGTCAAAGAAGTGTGAGCTGATTCACATTCTTTCATACGCTAACCCAGTATAAACAAATGTGAGAAGCAAGCATTTCGTCCATCTCCTAATGATGGTTAACGATGATCTGTCATCGCCGAAATGATGGATAAGCCAGCGATGCTATAGCCGTAGCTCGTGAGGTCACGGCACCTATCGTCGACATCATTAGGAGATGGATGGAATGTGTGGATTTCATGTAGGGGTTAATCGTTCAATGGATTGAACCCATTGTCATTGTGACACTTCTGAGTTGGAGGGCTTTTGCCCTCCTTTTTTATGGGCAATCACCATCCTTTCTCTGTGCGGGATGGTCGTCTTCTAGCTTTTTGCGAGTACATCGTCCAGTTTAAACCTAAAAACCTCATTTGGGCGCAAAAAAGACGCGTAAGATATTGGAGTGCATGGTGAATCGGAAAAACTCGTGGTCACCTTATTGGTGATGAGAGGTTTTTCTGATTTGCC
>JANTGD010000095.1 GCA_024763135.1 Thiotrichales bacterium
CGGCGTTGCGCCCCTTGAAAAGGGAGCCACCCTTTCCTGCGGGACGCGCCTTGCATTGACGAATTTGGGATGCTCTGTAACCGTCAATATCATGTTGACGATGCGCTAGTAAACGGGCCACTGAGCACTATTGCGACAGAATCTCTTGCGAAGGTCATAGTCCATCTGACCGATAGCTATCACCGCATACGCGCAATAGACTGTGGGGACATTGGAGATCCACACTCCACTGCTTCTTACCCCCTACACGCTGCGTGGATCTCCTTTTTTTTGGGGGTGGCTCCCCCACAGCATCGAACACACGGCTCGCTGCATCTACTCCCCAACCAATCACGTAATAGTAATTAACTGCAATGTCGCAGTTTGGCCCAAATTGTTATTATCCACAGGAGTAGAGCATCATGAAAATTTTCACCATTTCCATTGCTACCGCAATTTCGCTGATGACCGCAGGTACTGCGTTTTCCGGCGAGATGCATGACCTTGATCTGTTGGCGCGTATCGACGCCGAAGTAAATTCTGTGCCCTCAGAACAATTCCATCAGAACGCAGGCCCGGGACATGTCATGGTCGATGATATTGCAGATCTGCGTGACTATGAATCCGGACAGCCTGGCTTCGAACCACAACGGCAGCGCGTGGATATTGCAGCCTTCAGCATTGGCGAACGTATCGATATGACAGATCGCTCAGCACACGCTGCGCTTGGTGTCATCAATGCCATCGATAGCGAATAGCCGTATAAAATATCTGCTTCAACGCAGCGATAGGCTTCCCTGTGTGGGAAGGGGGTCGGAGGCTCTGTTCTCCGGCCTTTTTTTTGCGCAGCTATTCGTCGATCAGTGTCTGAATCGTTTCGATGACGGTGGGCGCATCCCATGCCAGCGCACCATGACAGGCATAGCGAATTTGCCCATGTTTATCCACAAGAAAATTCGCTGGATAGGCATACAATTTCCAATTCAACACGGATTCCGAATCCGGGTCCAATAAGACGGGAAATTCCACTGGGTGTTCGTCAAGAAATGCACGTACCTGCTCGGCGGCTTCTCCAACATTAATCGATAAAAGTTCAAAAGCCTGTTCGGATAACGCCTCGGTGAGGCGTTGCAACGATGGCATTTCCTCCACGCAAGGCGGGCACCAACTCGCCCAAAAATTAATCAGTACGACCTTGCCCTGTAAAGCAGCCAAATCCACTGATTGTTGCGTTGCTGTCCGCAAATTGAGCGCAGGGGGCTGTGGATGCCCTTGATAGGGTTGCAACTTTCGCTGCCCTGTCCGACGGGTCTGTTTTTGTAGCGTCCGCACATCGTTGACCACCACTGTTTGGTGCGGCGCTTTCACCGACTCGAGCAAGCGAAACGCCGAAGCGAAAATCGTTGCCAGCTGCGCCTTGATCTGAAGATCTCGCTCTGAGAGATCTAATTCCGGGCGCTGATGAAAGCCCCCCTTGACACCTTGCAATGGGTGGGTAAAAACCTGTGCACCGTGTCCGCCTAGCACCTTGGAAATCTCTGCTGCCCGTGGGTATTTTGTCGTGTACTGCGGATGCAGCACATAGATGGGCAGTTGGCTACTCGATGCAATCGGCAGGTACTCGGCCTCTCGTCCCATTTCCGGTAATGCGGAAAAAAGATGCGGAGAAATAAAAATATATCCCGTGAGCAAATCTGAACGGGGATACGCCTGCTGCCAACGATACCCCATCTCCAATGCCAGTTGAGCGCCTTTTCCTGAGCTGAGTAAGGCAATTTGCGTAAATCCCAGCCGCTGTGCACGGGCCAACACGTCCAGCAAAATCCCGGCATCGAAAAAATCGATGCTGTCCGAAGTGGCCGGCAGCATATAGCTGCGGTGGAGATCCAGCGCCCAGACGGTAATCCCCTGATCTGCCAGTGCTTCGGCTACCGGCCGGTAACCTGCCCCCAGTCCCCGTTCCGAAGGTAACCAGATGATCAGCCGTTGTGTGGCAGAGGGATAGACAATCATCTCCACACTCAAAGTATCGCTTAGTGGCATTTGGGTGATTTCGAAAGCGAATACTTTTTTCGCAACAACGCTCAATATCAGGATCAGCACAAGCCAACGAGAGGCGCTAAAGAAAACAGCTTGAACGCGCGCTGAGATCATCCGCGGGGAAGGCATGAACACGCTTTTCTGGTTAAGATCAGTCAACATTTTTCAGGGCAATCGCTGCGTACTTTTCGGCCCGATAACAGCATGATAGGATTTTCTATGCGCCTCCTCGCGACCTGGCTTACTGCGTTTCTCCAAAAACTTTTACCGTCTATTCAAATACTAAAACAATCGATAGTAAAACATTGACGATGCAGTCAGCGACACCCGTGCTCCCGCTTGCCTCTAGCCAACGCCAAATTTCAGCAGGCGCAGTCAGTCAATGCATGTCATCTTGGGCGTCACTCCACACGCCACCATACTAAAAGCTTTGCACCCTGGCTGCGCGCAGCTTGGAATGGGTAAACCCTTAACGCAAGCATTCAGCGAACCCCTGAAATGCGCCAGCTCTGCGGTAAAATGCGCATTGAAACCTACAGTGTTCGCCTTGATCTGACGTATTTCGGGGGTAATCTGAGCAGTGACTCAATTTTTTGATAACTCACTGAATAGTTAAGTTTTTTCCCAAAAAAAAAGCCGGGCATAAATACCCGGCTTTTTAAGGAAGCGCTGATTAATTCTGGCGCGAGCAGATTGTGGTGAAAAATAATGACTATTTATTCGCCTCGCGCTCCTTGACTTCCTTAATGACCGCTTCCGCGACATTCGCAGGACAAGGCGCATAATGCGAGAACTCCATGGAGAACTGGCCCCGACCGGAGGTCATGGTCCGCAAATCACCGATATAACCAAACATCTCACTCAAGGGTGCGTCTGCTTTGACTCTCACCCCGGTGCTCGACGCTTCTTGCCCCTGCACCATCGCACGGCGTCGATTGAGGTCACCGATGACATCTCCCACATTATCGTCAGGTGTAAAGACATCCACCTTCATAATGGGTTCAAGCAATTGCGGGCCCGCCTTGGGTACGGATTGCCGGTAGGCTGCCTTAGCCGCAATCTCATAAGCCACTGCGGAGGAATCCACGGCGTGGAATGCGCCGTCCATCAGGGTGACTTTGACATCCAGGAGAGGAAACCCGGCCAGTGTGCCCCGTTCCATACTACTGGCGAACCCCTTCTCGACCGCAGGCCAAAACTCGCGCGGCACATTGCCGCCAGTGACTTTGGACTCAAATTCGAAGCCACTGTTTTGTTCACCGGGCTCAATGACGTAATCGATCTTTGCAAATTGACCCGATCCACCGGTCTGCTTTTTATGCGTGTAGCTGTCTTCGACCCGTTTGGTAATCGTTTCGCGATAGGCCACTTGCGGTTTACCCACTTCGACTTCGATACCGTGAGTACGCCGCAAAATATCTACTTTGATATCCAGGTGTAACTCACCCATCCCTTTGATTATCGTTTCTCCCGACTCCTCATCGGTTTCAACGCGAAAGGAGGGGTCTTCCTGCATCATCTTGTTCAGCGCAATACCAAGCTTTTCTGCGCTGCCTTTATCCTTGGGTGCGATCGCGATAGAAATCACCGGATCGGGGAAAACCATGGGTTCCAGCGTCGCAGGATTATTGGGATCACACAGAGTATGACCGGTTTGCGTATTCTTCAGTCCGACCAACGCGACAATATCGCCGGCCTGTGCCGAATCCAGTTCCTTACGCTCGTCTGCATGCATCTCCACCAGACGCCCCACACGCTCTGTCTTACCGGTATAGGTATTGAGTATCGTATCGCCCTTTTTCATGCGCCCGGAATAAACACGTGTGAACGTCAATGCACCGAACCGATCATCCATGATTTTGAAGGCCAGCGCGCGCAAAGGCCGATCAGGATCGACGATGGCATATTCACCGGTCTCGTGACCTTCCAGATCAACTTCTGGCTGAGGCTTTACCTCGGTGGGGTTCGGCAAATAATCCACAACTGCATCCAAAATCAATTGTACGCCTTTGTTTTTAAATGAAGATCCCGCAAAAGTCGGGAAAAAATCCAAGTTGATCGTACCTTTGCGGATGCACCGCTTGAGATCATCGATCGAAGGCTCTTCGCCTTCTTCGAGGTAAGCCATCATTAGATCGTCGTCCTGCTCTAGCGCAGTTTCGATCAGCTGCTCGCGATACTCCGCCACCTGTTCGACCATATCTTCGGGTACGTCGGTAAGTTCGTATTTCATGGGATCACCCGAATCGTCCCAGATCCAGGCCTTTTCGGTCAGCAGATCGACCACCCCAACAAAATCATCTTCAATACCAATTGGCAACACCATGACCAACGGATTGGCTCCGAGTACGTTCTTGACTTGGTCGACGACACGGTAGAAATCCGCCCCCATACGATCGAGCTTGTTCACGTAAATAATCCGCGCGACTTCCGACTCGTTCGCATAGCGCCAGTTGGTTTCGGACTGCGGCTCAACCCCGCCAGATCCGCAGAACACACCGACACCCCCATCGAGCACCTTCAAGGAACGATACACTTCAATGGTGAAGTCCACGTGTCCGGGTGTGTCGATAATATTGAAACGATGATCCTTCCAGAAACAAGTCGTTGCCGCGGACTGGATTGTAATGCCACGTTCCTGCTCCTGCTCCATGAAATCTGTGGTCGCCGCGCCGTCATGCACTTCACCGATCTTGTGGATTTTGCCGGTCAGTTTCAGAATACGCTCGGTCGTCGTGGTTTTTCCTGCATCGACATGCGCAAAAATGCCGATATTGCGATAAAGCGTCAGGTCAGTCATGTTCTCTCTCGGGTCTTTAGGTGAATGTCAGCATGCCTATCCGTCGCTGCCACCCTTGAACAGTTCACATAGCGGTAACGGTGTTGCCTGCATCGTCTACAAATACGGAAGCAGCGGCCGATCAGGAATCGGTCGCTGCTTCTGAGCGGCGGATTCTAAACTACTAGCGGCGGGATGCAAGCCCCCTAGCAACCCGAGGCAAGACCCCCGGCCCTATCCGTGTTCACAAAAGGCGCTCTCAGGAACTGCAGGACAGCATTGAGCACCCAGCCCGATCACGCGCCCATTCCGGACGTTTTCGGGCATAGTCTGCATACTCTGGCTGCTCTGCATAAGGCTGGCGCATCACATCCAATAAGGTCTCAATCTCAGCGTAATCACCCCGCTCAGCCAGGTCGATCGCGCGCTGCGCCAAGTAATTGCGCAGCACGTAACGTGGATTGACCGCATGCATCCGCTGCCTGCGCGCCAATGCTGGCTCCGGCGCCTGTTGGGCACGCTGGCAATAATCCCGTAGCCAAGCCCCCATTGCCGCGAGATAGCTGCGATCCTCGAGCGGATTTCCATAATAGGACTCCAGAAGTGGCTGGATCAGCGCCAGATCCTCCTGCGCATCGGCTGCCTGCGTCACATCTACATCGGCCAGGTTTCTGAAAAACAGGGTCATATCCGTTTCGGTCCGCTGCAGAAGGGTTTCCAAACGCATAAACAAATCGAGATCGCTGTTTGCCTCAAACGCTGGAAAACCCAACTTGCGGGCAATCATTTCCTGCCAAAGCGAGGTATAACACTGCTGGTAGCTGGAAAACACCTCCTGTAGCGCCTCAATATCCTCTACCAGGGGATACAGCGCATTGCCCAGCTGTGCGAGATTCCACTGCGCAATCTGCGGTTGCTGGCCATAGGCATAGCGACGCCCCTGCGCATCGGTGGTATTCGGGGTCCACTCCAGATCGTAGCCTTCCAACCAACCATAGGGACCGTAATCGATGGTCAAACCCAGAATCGACATATTATCGGTATTCATGACCCCGTGGACGAAACCGACGCGTATCCATTCCACCATCAGCGCTGCGGTGCGCTCACACACCTCGCGATAGAATGCCAGGTAGTCTGCCTGACTACCCGGCGCCAGATGGGGAAAATGTTCCGCCAACGTGAAGTCCACCAATTGCCGTAGTCGCGGTATGTCACCCCGCGAGGTAAAGATCTCGTAATTTCCAAACCGTAAAAAGCTCGGTGCCACGCGACATACCACAGCCCCCAGCTCGGCCTTCGGTCGCCCGTCGTAGAACATATCGCGAACAACCGCCTCTCCCGTGATCACCAGGCTCAGTGCCCGTGTGGTGGGAACGCCAAGATGGTGCATGGCTTCACTGCACAGCCATTCACGAATGGAGGAACGCAATACCGCAAAACCGTCGGCCGAGCGTGAATAGGGTGTCGGACCGGCCCCCTTGAGTTGTATCACTTGTCGTTCCTGAGCGCCTGTCGAGACTTCACACAGATTGATTGCGCGCCCGTCACCCAGTTGCCCCGCCCAATGGCCAAACTGATGACCGCCGTAGCACATGGCGTAAGGTTGCATGCCAGGCAACAGACGGCTGCCCGAAAATACCTGGGCTAACTCAGCGCGCTGAGTGGCATCTATACATTGAATATGTGCCGGAAGACCCATTGCTTCGGCGAGTTCGGGACTCCAGGCAATCAAATGCGGTGCCTTGAACTGCTTAGGTGCCACACGGGAATAACAGGCATGCGTCACTTGGCGCGCATAGTTTTTGTTCAGTGGATCGGCAGGCAACGCATCGACAAAGCGATTGCTGATTTCCAACCCTGCCAGGAAATCTAAGGATGCGGGGAGATGGGTCATACCAGCATTGAAGCACGACCCTGGGTTACCGGCAATTTTAGACTTAAGGAAGCTCTGATTAATTCTGGCGCGAGCAGATTGTGGTGAAAATCGTCCAGTTCAAGGCGCGGATCGCTCGTAGTAGCAGGCTATTGCGAAGATCCACAACGCAGAAGTGGGCGATTTTGCGCTGTAATCTTCCGTGTTACGAATTGATCAGAGCTTCCTTAAGCAGTCATGTTATTGCCTGAAATGGAAAATAGACCGCAGCGTTCAGCGCTCGTCAATAGCAGACCTTATTGCCTCTTTTAAGACGTCGCTGGCATTCCCGCTCATAGTTTTCGCATGCCAACACCATAATCCGCGAAGGATTTTGCTGCAGTTTACAATCCCGCCATTTCGTGCGCAGCTCGGCATCGGGAATTTTGGCGGAGGGCCCTCCATGATCACATCCGGCAAGCAAGGCGCCAGCCGCAATGGCAAATGTCAATATCGGTCGAAAAATCATACATTCCTTCCTTTGTAATCCATGACTCGCGTAACTCGGCGGATACCTGCATTGTCGGTGGTCAGGCACTTTTTTCCATGTCGAAAACCGCCTTATGCGATATCCACACAAGCATTTTCGATAAACGGCTTAGTAACACGGGTAAAGCGCAGACAGTCCAGCCAGGCGCATACCCATAATCGGAGACATTTCACGGCAGCCGTCGGAATTTCTTGGCAGACTTCTCTCAACAAGCGACCATTTTGCGACTAGGAGCCTGTCCGAGACTAGGGGCCGTGGCGAGGGGAAGCCATTTTGAGACCATTTTTTTGCTGATTCGAGGCGAATAGTGACGCTTATTCAACAAAAATCAGCGGAAAGATGGGCCAATAAGGCTTTGCCGCTATAAGCCATCTATGCTTGCGTCGGTCCTGGGAGGCTGTCCAAAAATGAACCTGCCAGCTATCTGGTGGTCAGAGAAAAAGAGACAACCGTTTGCAGCAGGCCAAGTTACACAGGCAATGGCGCTTCGACTATTCTTAATCAATGGCCAGACGATCACCATGCTCAACGCTGTACGTAGCGGCAAGCTCAACACCAAATCCGCCTCGATGACCGAGAATTCCGTCAACATAGTCTGTGGTTTTCCGCTTGCAACCGGTGGAGTGGAGGACAATCTGTCCCTGCTGCGTCAGGGCATCGAAACACACAGCGGAGGATGGTTGGTTACACTTAATACTGAAATGCTCGCGCGCACGGTACGCGAGCCCGAGTATCGCAAACTGCTCGAAAAAGCCGATGCTTTCATCGCAGATGGCATGCCACTGGTATGGGCCTCCCGGTTTTCCAGGCATGCGGCCACTCCGATCGCTGAACGGACCACAGGCGTCGATCTGGTAGAGGCACTGCTGCGACAACCCGACATCCCGCCCTTTGCCATTATCGGTGGCATCGATCCCCAGGTCACGCTCAAGCAATACCCGGGTGCGGCTGCCGCGTGCCAATATCTGTACGACGGCCGCGTGGATTTGAGCGACACACAAGCGGATGAATTTGCCACCGCAATTCGGGCTGCTAAGATTCCGCTGGTATTTCTGGCGCTCGGTGTCCCCAAACAGGACAAACTTGCCCTGCAACTTAAAACACGCCTGCCAGGCGTGTGGCTGCTGGGCGTCGGCGGTACCTTCGAAATCCTGGGCCCTCAAGGCTCGCGAGCACCACAATGGATGCAACGCTCCGGCCTGGAATGGCTGTACCGCTTTCTCCAGGAACCAACCCGCTTGTGGAAACGTTATTTCGTCCACTACCCCGCAGGCATTTATCTCTTGCTGCAAGACCACTTCAAATCACAACACAAAGGAACTTAGTATGCTCCCAGTCATTCTGTGTGGCGGCTCCGGTACACGCCTTTGGCCCTTGTCACGCGATAGCTACCCAAAACAGTTTCTCAAGCTCATTGGTGAGCAATCGCTGTTTCAGAACACCATCAAGCGCGTATCCGCAGTTACCGACAATGCGCCCATCGTGGTAACCAATCAGGAACACCGCTTTCTTGCGGCAGGTCAGGTGCAGGAACTTGAGCGTGATGCCGAGATCCTCCTGGAGCCCGTCGCACGCAATACTGCCCCCGCGATCGCCGCTGCAGCATTGCGCGCCCAACAGCTGGATGGACACGATGCGTTGCTACTGGTCCTGCCGGCGGATCACCTGATCGACGATACTGAGGCTTTCGCCACCGCCATAGAACAAGGCATCCCTACCGCGATTGATGGCAAGCTTGTCACCTTTGGCATTGTGCCGCACAAACCTGAAACAGGTTATGGCTACATTCGGGCAGACCAGGCCGAACCTTTGGGTGGTGCCTTCGCCGTCGCCGAATTCGTTGAGAAACCGGATATCAAAACCGCAGAGCACTACGTCACCTCAGGCAACTACTTTTGGAACAGCGGCATGTTCCTGTTCCGTGCAGACCGCTATCTCCAAGCGTTGGGCGAGTTTGCCCCGGAAATACTCGAAAATGCCAAGGCCGCCGTTGCCAACAGTGTTAAAGATTTGGATTTTCTCCGCCTGGAAGAAGCCGCATTCGCCGTCTGCCCCAGCGATTCCATAGACTATGCTGTCATGGAAAAAACCCAGGATGCCTGCGTGGTACCCATGGATGCAGGTTGGAATGATGTTGGCAGCTGGTCTTCACTATGGGACGTCACCGATGGCAAGGAGAATGGCAATATTACCCACGGGGATGTCATCACCGAAGACACGCGCGATTGTTACATTCACAGCGATCATTGTTTGGTGGCGACGGTGGGCGTCAAAGATCTGGTTGTTATCGGAACACCGGACGCCATTTTGGTTGCAGACAAGTCCTCTTCCCAGGACATTAAAAAAATTGTCACTGCGCTCAAGCAGGATGGCCGGGGCGAAAGCCTCTCCCATCGCAAAATCTATCGCCCCTGGGGCCTGTTCGATTCCATCGATAATGGAGAGCGGTTTCAGGTCAAGCGGATCACGGTCAATCCCGGCGCCAGCTTATCGCTGCAGAAACACCACCACCGCGCCGAGCATTGGATTGTTGTATCAGGAACGGCAGAAGTCACTTGCGACGAGGATGTCCGCCTACTCACCGAAAACCAATCGACCTACATCCCGTTAGGCGCCACTCATCGCTTGCGGAATCCTGGAAAAATCCCCTTGGAAATCATCGAAATACAGTCCGGAAGTTATTTGGGAGAAGACGATATTGTGCGCTTTTCAGACAACTATGGACGTGGTGAACCAGCCGCTTCGGAGACGCCAAAGGAAACAACATCGTAACCACGCAGCGAGTGAATCGTTTACCAGAAACTCAGGCATTTTCGCGCACGGTGTTACGCTATTAACCCGGCACCCTATTCTGCCGTATTCAGAGTCTCAGCCTCTCCCCTATCCAGGCGTAGGCCGCGGGCAATGATCGCTCCCTTGGCAAGGCAGGCAACGCCGGGAGAGGGGTACCTGAAGCGCCTAACCGATTGATGATTGACAACAAGCCGTGCAAAACACGACGCAATGTGGTGCCGGGTTAATTAACCTAGATTCCGCAGTTGGGCGCGAAAAAGACGCGTAAGCAATTGGTGTGCCTGGTGAATCAGAAAAACTCGTGGTCACCTTATTGGTGATGA
>JANTGD010000096.1 GCA_024763135.1 Thiotrichales bacterium
CCTCGCCTGTTTGGGATTGTTGCGCCAACAGCTGCTGCTGATTCTGATTCATGCGTTCCTGCGCATCCGCCACGCGTTTTAGCGCAGCCACATCAACTCCTGATACCTGCAACTCATAATTCAATGCCGTTGGAGGTACGGTGACCTCGGGATGGTGCAACGCCAAAGCCATGGATTGTGCCGCAACACCCAACTCTCCCGTATAGGTCCCTCCGTTATGCGTTTGGCGGGTTTGTAAACTTAAGTCTTTTAACGTCCATTCCCCTTGCGGGCCGGTAAAACTAATGGCAGGCACCGTGAACTCTGATACACCAGAGAGTGCCAACGTTTTATAGCGTTCATCTATGGAGAACGATCCGGAGACAGCGGCAATCTCCAGACTGCCTTGCTCTCCCAAGTCGAACGCCATGCGGCCCAACGCGAAATCCCCGCTTGGCGTGGGACGGTGTGTTTCGGCTTCAAACCGGGATTGCATGCCCGCACTTACTAATGAAACACCTGCGGCGCCGTCCGCGTCCAGTTTGAACGGCGCCACTTCCATCTCTACTGCAACAGTTTGCCCATCTGTCACGAGTACGCCGATGGTCAGAGGTATCGCACCGTTGAACGCGCTCTCGAGCGCCTGTCTCTGCTCATCATCCAGGCTTGCCTCATCTATCGTAGTGAGAATATAGCTACTACCAAAGCGTATACCAGAAGGTGTCCACATAATGGGGCCATGATAGATGACATGCCGAAACGCAATCACTGGTGCATTCTGCTCGCGCTCACTCAGAGTGGAGGTCGCAATGCTGGATAAGAACCCCTTTTTATATTGCGTTTTTGTCAATGTTAGTTCCGACAAGGGCAGTTGTTGCTGTGCCCTCTCGAGCACACGATTAAATGCCGCCTCGGATTTTTGCGAAACTAAAGCTGTGACCCCGGCCCATATGAGTGCAACCGCCACAATCCCGCCGATCAACCATTTCTTCATTCTTCACCCCCATGCCATTCTACTAGTAATGTAAACAAACACGTTTTCAACAGATCGCGATCACTTATATTGCCTTTTTTTAAGACAATCCCTTGTAAAGCCAACAAATAATAGAGCATGTTCGGTCGCAACGGGCTGACGCGCAATAGGCCAGCAAGCGCCCAGCCTACACCGTGCCGGTATTGTACCGCTGGCCAATGAAACAACCTTTATCTGTTCGGCACGCTTTGATCCAATGCAAGTCGCACACTTCGATGGACTAGTTTATTGCCAAATGCATAAGATCCATTGAATCGTACTTGTCATTTCAGCGGATTTTTAGAGCTGCGCAGACTGCCATCTCCGCAGCTCAAGCATCCACTACTCCTGCTCAGGAAAGCTGACCGATAACTCCACCCGGCGATTGAGCGCGCGCCCAGCAGCGGCTTGATTGTCAGCAACCGGTGCTGCTTCGCCGAGACCCATGATTTGCAGCCGGTCCGAAGCCACGCCGAATGCCTCTAGCTGGTTGCTCACAGCACGTGCGCGGCTTAGCGACAAGTCAAGATTGGCCGAACGCGTGCCCTGATCGTCTGTATGACCTATGATCTCGAGCCTCGCCCGGGGATTGTCCTGCAGCCAGATCGCCACCGTCTTCAATTGTTGCAAAGCAGCTTCGCTAAGCGCCGCTGAATCGGATGAAAAATAGATCGTTGGCAATTCTGCAGGCGCAAGCTTTGGTAACTGACAGCCATGCGCATCAACCACGGCTGCGCTGGGTGTCAACGGGCAGTGATCCAATGAATCAGTCACACCATCATGATCGGTATCCTGCGGTGCGGATGCCGGCTCTGGCAGTGGTGGCGGCAAATCACGCACAGACAAGCGTTGCACTCCTTTCTTCTTGCCACCCAGACGTTTGACGATTGCCAGTTCAAACTGACTCGCATCCTGATCGTAGCTCACCCACTCAGCTCGGAGTGCCAAGCCATTGCGCCAGCCATAAACCGCACCCAACCCAAGATGCGCATGCACAGATTCGACACGTTGATAGTCAACATTGCCATGATTGCGCATATTACCCACGCCCAAACGGGCATAGCCCGCCCAGCCTTGCCTGCGCCGCAACCGCTCATCGAGATCCGTTTGCGCTTTACCAAGGTGTTGCGGCTGGAAATAGACCAATCCGCTAATGCCAGTGTGGCGGTAACCAATTTCACCGGAATCAGTGCCTAAACGATTTTGAGTTTTGGCGGCCCCCAAATCCGCGTAGTAACCTTCCACGCTCAAATGTTGGGTCAAATCAACGCCTAAGTGTAATGACCCTGCAAGATCTGTTTCATCCTCCACCCGATAACAGCCACAAGCAGGCTCCGGCTCCAAGTGCGCGTAACCAAGGCCAGCAGCGATATACCAGCGTGGCAGCAGTGGCGCGTCATCTGCCCCTGCGCTCGCTACCGGAACGTACCCCACAAAGCAAAGCAGCATGACCGCGAAATACCCAGCGGACGGGAAGCTACGGTTTACTTTACGACGCCACGCCAGGATCAGCGCCAACGGAATCATCAGCCCACCCATGCTGCCACCGCCGAAACCCTGTAGCCCTGTTTTGAATTTGGGTCCTGTACACTCGCACGCGGGCTCTCGGTAATCCGGAACACCATTCGCGTTTTGATCGGGTAGCACCGCTGCCGCCCTTAAGGAAGCTTGCGCTGCATCATCATAGCCGTCGGCATTGGCATCATTAAAAGCGTCGACGTGGCCGTCGTTGTCAGCGTCATCCAGGCCTACTTCCGAAATATCGAAACGCCCATCTGCATCACTGTCCAAATCACGGAAATCAGCGTTACCATCTGCGTCAGAATCATACACGGGCAGTGCCACTCCACCTGTCCCACTATTCAATGGATCATGCATGCCATCTCGATTCGAGTCGTTCCAGGGCGCCACTCGACCGGTGAATGCCTGATCATTGCCACCGGCTTCGATCAGGTCGGTCAAGCCATCGTTGTCGCTATCGAGATCGCGAAAATCGCGCAGACCATCACCATCGGTGTCAGGAATCGGCAATGGTGTCGGTGAAAGACGATCATCGTAGCCATCGGCATTGCCATCACTGAAATTGTCAATGCGAGCGTCCCCATTACTGTCCGGCGCCCCTGCTTCAAGCACGTCGGCCAAACCATCATTATCAGTATCAAGATCTCGGTAGTCCGCTACTCCGTCCCGGTCGGTATCTTTCGGTGTATTGGTGGGAGCCGCGCCGCTACCGAGGCGACCATCTCGGTTGCTATCATCAAAGCCAGCCTCAATTACGTCATGAATACCGTCATTGTCGGCATCCAAATCGAGAAAATCCGCATGATGATCCGAATCACTATCGACAGGTTTTTCCGCTTGGCCCGATCCAGAGTAATCCGGAAACCCTGGCTGCGACTCCAACGCATCGGCCAACCCATTGCTGCCGAAGGACTGCGTCGCATCTATCCTGCCATCGCCATCACTGTCCAACGTGGCTTGCTGCGCCTCTCGCAGACCGGATTCTTCAAAGTCGTTGATCCCATCGCCATCGGATTCGAGATCCAGGCGATTGACAACCCCATCACCATCGAAGTCGCCAGTCCCTTCCTCGCTGTCCAAAATGCCATCGTTATCGTCATCGATATCGTCCGCGTCCGGCACCCCATCTCCGTCGGTATCGGGACCTGCAGCACTTATCGCGACACGCACAGCAGCCGTGACTGTATCCCCATTCAGACCTTTGAGCTGGTAGGTAAAGCTATCTGTGGGGCCAGTAAAACCAGGATTCGGGGTATAGGTCACAGACCGATTGGCATTGACCGTTGCTTGGCCGTGGCTGGGTAAAGCGATTATCGAAACCACCGCGCTTTCGACAGCCTCATCGTTGGACAACACACCGATCGTCACAGGGGTGTTCTCCTGCGTAGCTGCCGAGTCATCCACGGCTTTGAGCATAGGAAACAGTGACGAGGCCAGAAAATATTCCGCAGTACCACCATAGAGGTCGGCATCGCCGTCCACCGTGCCAGTATCCGTTGGGAAGCTCATCCAATCGACAAGATCCTGCGCAGGGGGCACATCAGCGCCAAAATACGAAAATCCGTAGTAAATCTGCCCGGCAGACACGCCCAGATCCTCGAGTGAAACAAACGCCACCCCCATTTGCTCGATACTGCTGCCAATCTGAATCGGCTCTGAGCCTGCATCGGTATGCAGAAATTCAAAATCCATGGAGCCTCCCACCATGCCGTAGCAGATTTCTGCAGCCGCACAGCCATTGGGTTTGACCTCCACAAGTGGACCAAATGACGAAGGCACGCCACCACTGAGCGCCGTGATCGCAGCAATTTTGACTGAATTATTGCCACTCTTTTCCGTGGCAACGTGACCGGCCCGAGCAAGATCCAAAACATTTGTGGGCGCAGTAATACCGTCGGTGAAAATAAAATCCACCCTTTCGATATTCTTCGCCGCTGCTCCACCTTGATTCAAAAATAAATCCAGCGCACCGCGATTGAGAATCCGCCCACCCAGCTCTTCCGCCAGATCACATCCACCTGGAAATTCGGGCTTGAAGCGATGCGCAACACCGATTGTTTCCACAAAAATGCTACACGGTTCCGCTGAAGTGGAGCGGCGTACAACAACTTGATCCGCTTTATTGTAGTAAAGATAACTCTCGCCGTTGTAACTAAAGCCGTCAAACAGCAAATCATCCCCCAAGCCCCAGTTATACACGGCACCATCAGCACCGGTATAACTGAAATCCGGCGCTGGCTGAGTGGATGTCGAGAGACTGCTGACCGCTCCTTTAGCCCAAATTCCCGGGGCACCGAAACCGGTCATCAGCAAGAAAGTCCATGCCAGCAACCGGGTAGAACCTTGACTATGATGTCGCCAAACAAGCCACTTGATATCCATATTTTCTTCGTCCTTGGGCCATTGCCCGAATCAAAAAGCTGCGGGAATAGCGCCCCAAAAACCGGGGGGGTATTCGCAATTGACGCTCAATCGAGGACCGCTACCCGGCGCGCTATTCCAAAAAACCGCGCCAGTCTAGCAAGAGCGGCACAGGCGACGATGTGAAGTTGTTTCTACTTCTTGGAATGTAAGAAAATGAAAACTACCCGGCCAACCCCCTGAGATGCACCAGCGCTGCGTTAACCAATGCTCATTTAGCTTTTAGACTTACCTTTCCCGCCCTGGTCTGAAGCCTTCCAGGGGTGATCTGAGCCGTAAACTCACATTTGACGACTCGGCCGAGTCGTTACAAACATGCTTGTTTCAACGCTAAAAGATGGCGCCTCTGCAATGGTTTGGCGAATGGAACGACTGTGGAGAATAAAAAGAAATGTCGCGTCTTGAGGTGCGCTTAGTTACACTGTCGCTCCTCGATAATAATCATCCTGATCGCCGATGAAGCTCTTGGAAACTCTTTTTGAAGGCTTGCTTTGGAATAGCCGCCTGGTGGTGTTGTTTGCTGTGGTCGCAAGCCTGGGTACCGCGTTTGTCGTGTTTTACATTGCTACCATCGATGCCTGGTTTCTCGTCACGCATATGGGTGAATATATGTCGCCCCAGTTGACAGGAGACGCGCGCGCAGACTTTCGCTCTGCAGCCATTACCCATGTGGTGGAAATCATCGATGGGTATCTGCTGGCCAGTGTCATGCTGATTTTCTCTCTCGGGCTTTACGAGTTGTTTATCAGCAAAATTGAACAAGCTCAGGCGTCAGATCGCCATTCGAGCGTACTGATGATTCGCAATTTGGATGACTTGAAAAACCGTCTGGCCAAGGTTGTGCTCATGATTCTCATTGTGAAGTTTTTTGAACATGCGCTGGAAATGCAATTTACCGACCCCCTGGCTATGCTCGAGTTTGCTGGAGGCATCGCCTTGATCGGGTTAGCGCTGTATTTGAGCCATGCCGGCGAGAGCAAGCACTGACGTCACTACGCGACACCCGCACACTGACCGGCAGCGGGCCTGCCATAATCTGAGCTTCAAATGATTTTTGTCTGGCGCGTCATTTCAGCCTGTAGCGGTGATCTTGAGTATCCGCATAACGCCAGGCACTGCTACAACACAGAAAACGACTACTTTTCCGCAGCTCACGCACCTGCCTCCGCTGAACACAAGTGGTCAAAAACTCAACAAACCTTATAGTATCAGCGGCCTGTACGAACAAAATTTTCAACCCTAATCAGCGAACTGCAGGCAGTTTTCAATCATGGTCCGTTTGGATACTGATGGGTGTTTGCACAGACCCAGCCGCCTGAGGGACTTGAATAAGAGATACTCGAATTTGAATTAAGTCTGCAGTAATCAGCGGATGACTCAGGTGCCTATGGGTCTCTTAGACACCTGAAAAGAAGAGCTTTTAGACCTATCACAACAGAGTGGATTATCATTGGCGGCTCACAACCGCCATTGATATTTAGGCAATCCATAGTAAATGATATCCACCAGCGGCACTCATGTAGTGTCCTTATACTCGCTTGCAGCAAATTCAACACTTAGACCCGCCATGCAACTCTCAAACGAAGATCTCCTGCGGCTCAATGTCCTTCTCCGCCAAAACGTTAAGGCCATTCGTATCGACGAATCACGCTTAACCGTGCATGCACTCACAGATAAAGGTGAAGCCAAGGTTACGCTCAACCCCAATGGCCGCGAAGAGCTGTATTTGCGCCTTGTACGTGAACTGCTTTCCACACACGTGCTCGGATCTCCCGGTGGCTACCCGGTTTACATCCGACGCTGGACACGCATGGGACAGGCACGGGACAAAGAGAGTTTGGAAAAACTTCTACTTCTAGGAGAACCCGAAGCCGTAACCGCTGTAGTGCATGCACCCGAATTAAACCGAGAAATTGCCACACGCGCTTGGTGGTCCTACCCAAATGCCGACAATGCACGCCAACTACTTGCCAAACCCCTCGTTGCCAATACCGATTTAGGCCGCGAACTGGCGGAATTTTTACTCGAGTTCCTGCCTTTTGAAGCAGAAGCCAAAGCAATGATCGATTCCGTGCGTCTCGTCTTGCAGCCCAATCTGCTCAGCGCAAAAGCCATAGACACCTTATGGAAACGGGGGCGTAGAAAACAAGCATATTTTATTGGCTTTTTACAGGCCGTGCCCGATGCCCTGCCAGAAGCTGGCAGGGCGAGCCCCCTACACAATGAACTCCAATCAAAATTGGCCCCGCTCGCGCAAACCAACCCACTCGCCGCTGCATTACTACGCACGCTGTCTCCACAAGGGCAACTGTTTTTCAAAACCGCCGCCAATGTCATGGATAAAATTGCAAGCCAGGAAGCCGTCGTTGAATTGATGGCCGCCTTAGCAAATTATCTAAGTGACATTCGCCCGGACGCGAAACACTACCGCTCCATTGAAGAGATCGAAGCACGTATCGCAATCGAATATGAGACGCAGGGGTGTCCGTACCACCAATGCCTGGACTGCATGGTGGAGTACCAAGCTTTGTTCAATGCCTTATTGCGCCTGTCGATGGCCTCGGAATTTCTTGTCGCCCCGATACTCGGTCGTACTGATGCAATTGGCTCAGTGATGCGCCGCCGGCTAGAACCGGTCACTCAGCCATTAATGACGGCCATGCGCACACTCAATACTCAGATTAAGGTCTGATGGCGCACTTGCATTTTTCCAACATTGCGCTACATCTGAGGCTCAAGCTGCCCACCTCAGCATTGCGATCCGAGGTGGCCGCCAATCCCGAAATCGTGGGACAAACCCTGGCTGACGCGGTCATCGCCTTTGAACGCAAGCACCGCTTGGGCTATTATCCGGCGCTCGATTTTTATCGGTCGCAAACCGATTTCGATGCGGAGCTACTCAATGCAATCGACGGTATTGCCTGGATCGCTTGCCAAATGGCGCATAAAGAAGTCGTACGGAGCCTGCGCGGCGCATTTTCACGTGTGAGTATCGATTCCATCCAGAGTGCGGTGCATCTCTTGCCACCGGTCCGACCAAATCAGCTCAACGCAGCTTTCAAGCTCGCGCAACACTTTACGCCCGATTCCGTTAAACTGGTTGTCAACGTATCTGTCCTACAACGCCATGCAGGCCAAGAAGGACTGACCGGTTATACCCGGAAAATGGCGTGGAAATGGCTAACAGAAAAATTCGAGCGCGTTGAAGTATTACACGCGGAACTTATCAGTAGCAAAGAATAGAGCAACTCAGCAGTGGATTACTTTCCCATCTTTCTCAATCTCAAACAGCAGTCTTGCCTGGTGGTAGGTGGAGGACCCGTCGCGCTGCGCAAAGCTACGCAACTCGAACGGGCAGGCGCACGGCTCCATCTCGTAGCTCCCCACCTCCATGCCCCCGACTTGTTGCAACAGCTTAAACAAACCACTTACAGCGAGCGAAAATTTACACCCGAGGATCTCAATGACGTCCAGTTGGTCATTGCGGCCACCGACGATCCGCAAACCAATCGCGACATAGCCATGCGCGCCAAAAGCCGGCAGATCCCGGTTAACGTCGTCGACCAACCCGACCTGGGCAGCTTTATCATGCCTTCTATTGTGGATCGTTCGCCATTACAAATCGCCATTTCCACCGGTGGAGCGTCGCCGGTTTTGGCGCGTATGTTGAGAACCCAGCTCGAAGGCGTCATTCCTGCTACTTTTGGTCACCTTGCCGGTTTGGTGGAAACCTATCGGGAAACGGTGAAGCAAGCCCTGCCCAGCGTCCATGAGCGGCGCATGTTCTGGGAAAGCGTTTTGGAAGGTGAAACAGCCGAGCTGGTTTTTTCAGGTAAAACAGACGCCGCTAAGGAAGCCTTAGAAGAGGCTCTGGAAATCGCGCGACACCAGGCCGAACCCTATGGCGAGGTCTATTTGGTTGGTGCTGGACCAGGTGATCCCGACCTGCTTACATTTCGCGCTTTGAGACTCATGCAGAAAGCGGATGTCGTCGTCTATGACCGTCTGGTCTCACAAGCTATTTTAGATTTGGTCAGACGCGACGCAGAAAAGATCTATGTCGGCAAAGAGCGGGACAATCACGCGGTCCCGCAGGAAGACATCAATTCCTGCTTGGTTCGCCTAGCAAAAGAAGGACAACGCGTGGTCCGTTTAAAGGGTGGCGATCCGTTTATTTTTGGCCGAGGAGGTGAGGAAATCTCCACGCTGATGGACCATGGCGTGAATTTCCAGGTAGTGCCGGGCATCACTGCAGCTGCGGGATGTGCGGCCTACGCCGGCATCCCACTCACTCATCGGGACTATTCGCAGGCCGTTACCTTCGTCACCGGACATCGCAAAGACGGCAGTGTCAATCTGGATTGGGAGTCACTCGCACACGATCAACAGACGGTGGTATTTTACATGGGATTGCAGAGCGTCAACATCATTTGTGAGGCACTGATAAGCCATGGGCGGTCTGCGCAAACGCCTGCGGCCCTGGTGGAAAAAGGCACCCGGCCAGATCAAAAAGTGTATCGCGGCACCCTACAGAGTTTGCCGCAACTGGTAAAAGAACACAGCATCACGCCTCCCACCTTAATCATCGTTGGCGAAGTGGTGGCACTTAGAAACAAACTCCACTGGTTTAATACGGAGTCTGAGATCAATGCTTAATCAGCGTGTTTCGACTCCGCAGAATCCTTGTATCGACTACTGCATTATTTTCGCGTTCGCTCGGTTGCAGACTTCGTATCTGCTTCCTCCTAGCGTGCAAAAATGCCTTGCTCTCGGCCGAAATTCAAACAAGCTGAGTGGTTACATCAGGGGAATGTCTGACTATGCAAAATGAACTGACAGGTAGCAGCTGCAGTAACAGTGATCCGTTCGCGCTTCAGGTGTTGGGTTCAAGCATGGAACCCGAATTTCCGGATGGCTGTGTCATTGTGATCGATCCAGCGGGAGTCATCGAAGATGGCGCCTATGTATTTGCCAAACATAACGATGAATACATTTTTCGCAGGTTAGCCATACGCAACGGAGAATATTGGCTCGTCGCCGAAAACCCTGCCTTCGAAGATCTGCCGATTCCTGGCATCGAAGCCATTTATGGCCGCATTGTGCAACGCGCAGGTAAACGCCGTAAAGACCGAAAACACTACACCTAAGTGACCGGGACATTCGGTGGGGGCCCGCTACACGTCGCAGCACGTGCTCCATTAAAAAGCCTCGCGTAAAACGCGCGGCTTTAAGGAAGCTCTGGTTAATTCGTAACACGGCAGAATTGATCAGAGCTTCCTTAACCCTAAAAACCTCAGTTGGATCACAAAAGTCCACGCAAGCTCTTGATGCACCTGGCAAATCAGAAAACCCTCTCATCACCAATAAGGTGACCACGAGT
>JANTGD010000097.1 GCA_024763135.1 Thiotrichales bacterium
GCGAGACAAGGCAAAATCTGGAGAAAAAGCGCAGTTTACACGCAGTAAATGAGCATTTTGAGCCACAATTAACGCTGGATCGTGCCAGCTGAGCGTTGTTCAACAACCTGTTAGATTGCGCGCAGAAAACCCGGCCTAGGCTGGCTCCGGGCACGCCGGTCAGGTAATGGTTGTCTCATAGATGAGCAATGCAACTGCAGACCAGCCCAAGCCGGACGTTGCTACTCATGAGACATTCCAGCACATGAATTTAACTGATCGGCTCCACTCTACTGCAAGACACAGCAAGTTTAGGAAGCTCTGATTGTGGTGAAAAATCGTCCAGATTAAGGCGCGGATCTCAGGTAATAGCTGGCTATTGCGAAGATCTGCAACGCAGAAGTAGGCGATTTTGCGCCGCAAGATGCCGTGTTACGTATTGATCAGCGCTTCCTTTACGAGATTGTAAGGCAACTGCAGCGAAAATTCGGTTTGTTTCCCAGGCAGTGGCCTCTATTATTGTGCAAATGATCCGCAGAAATTATTCGTGGCAGGATTTACCGATTCGCGCATTGAAAAAGTTATGCATATTTTATTGATAGAAGACGATCAAACAGCAGCCAGGTGGCTGATCAAAGGGCTGCAGAGTTCAGGGCATATTGTTGATCATGCGGCTGATGGAGAAGATGGACTGCACATGGCGCTCACTGGGCACTACGACCTGTTGATTGCAGACCGCATGCTACCGAAACGTGATGGGCTATCGATCATCCGTATGCTGCGAGCCGACGGCGATGCCATACCTGTGCTGATACTCAGCGCTCTAGGAGAGGTGGATGATCGCGTCGAAGGTCTGCGCGCAGGAGGGGACGATTATCTTGTCAAACCCTACGCTTTCGATGAGCTCCTGGCGCGCCTGGAAGCTTTGTCGCGGCGCCATTTGGACATCGCAGCGCCCGCGCGTTTAAAAGTATCCGATTTGGAACTGGATCTCACGACCCATAAGGTGCAGCGGGCAGGCCAGACTATCCGCCTGCAACCCAAAGAGCTGCTGCTGCTCGAGTATCTCATGCGGCATAAAGGGCAGATCGTGACGCGCACCATGTTGCTGGAAAATGTCTGGGATTTTCACTTCGATCCTCAAACTAGTGTCGTGGATACGCAAATTTCAAGACTGCGCAGTAAAATTGATAAAGGCTATCCAAATCCGCTGCTGCACACGGTGCGCGGCAGGGGCTATCGCTTAAGTGAAAACTAACACGGGTAGGCTCACATTTTTCGCCTTGATCTGATGTAATTCAGGGTTGCGGTGAATAGTTACTTCATTTTTTGACAACCCGCTGAGTAGTGACATGCTGATTGTCTCAAGAAAACCAGCCATTCGGCATGTGTCGCTCCTGTCTTTAAACTATGCCCAGCCCCCATCTCAAACGATCAAAAAAAGCACTGCGGAAATTACGATTTTTCACGACGATTGATCGCAATGGCCGAGCGGCCAGGCTCCTACGGACCAGTGTAATCCGGCTCTCGTTACAATATGCTTTTTTCTACATGCTCGTGGCCGGAGCGGGCTTGACGACGCTCTACTGGGCTACCAGCCGGTATGTCGATTCGCAAATCACGGCCGGATTGACACACCAACTCACCTCGCTAAAACACCTTTACGCAGGTAAAGGGAAAACAGCACTGGTCAATAACCTACGGGCTAGAGGTGCCATCATAACCCCTGAAAATCATCGCTACATTTTATATGTTTCTGAGGATCGGAATACTGTGGTAGGCGACCTGAAAGCATGGCCTGCAGATGCCATCCCCGACGACGTCGTGCGAAATATCTGGGTAGAAGACTCGCTCATACCCCACGCAATGGAAGATCGGGATGGTTACTGGCCCGGGATTGCAACGCGATTACCCGATGGAAGCCTTTTACTCATTGCCCAAAGCGTCCGCCAAGCTGAAGATTTACAGGAATTCATTCTCAGCACCCTGTTGATTACTCTGTTTGCAATCGTCGGGCTATCACTCGTGTTAGGGTGGCGATTGGGCCGACAAATATTAACGCGTATCGATGCAGTGATTGCGACCAGCAGGAAGATTTTGGCGGGCAAGCTGAACCAGCGGGTGCCACTTAGTGGTAAGCAAGACGAATTCGATGAATTAGCTGAGCATTTGAATGCCATGCTCGACCACATCAATCGCTTGATCAAAGGCATGCATCAGGTCACCGACAATGTTGCACATGATTTACGTAGACCGCTTAGCCGACTGCGAAATCGCCTGGATGTAATCTTGCTGGAGCCCCGGACGACACGGGAATACCGTCTTGCACTGGAGGATACGCGAGAGGATATCGATGAAGTCTTAAAAACCTTCAACGCTCTACTCGAAATCGCGCAGGCGGAGGCGGGCGAGTTTCGCGGCACAATGGCTATATTGGATCTGTCCAAATTAGCCACCGAGCTGGTAGACATGTATGCCGATACGTTTTCCCAAAATGCTCAAACTCTGACTGCGGACATTGCTCCAGGTCAACGGATTGTTGGCAATCGCCAGTTACTCGCCCAGCTCATCAGTAATGTGTTGGAAAATGCACACAAATATGCCGGTCAGGGCGCCAGCATCCGCTTATCCGTCGCGCCAAGCAGCGCCGCTGTGGTACTAGCGGTGTGTGATACTGGCCCAGGTATTCCAACATCGCAATTAAAAGCGGTCACCCAACGCTTCGTCCGCCTGGATGCCGCACGCAGTACCCCGGGAAATGGGTTGGGTTTGAGCTTGGTCAAAGCCGTCGCGGAGCTTCATCAGGCACAATGCTTACTAAAAGACAATCATCCAGGCTTGTGTATAGAACTCAGATTTCCCAAGCCTGAGTGATCCTTGTGGTGTCCCTGGTCCACGTACCCCGGACGCGCCTTCGTACCGTATATTTGCTACGATGCGGGCACCGATCGGCAGTGCCCGCTGCTAACCGACTGTCCGCAAGGAGCTTGTGAGTATGTTTAAACGCATCGCCTGGGTCATCATTCCGATCGCCCTGATTACCGGGGCCTGGTGGTGGCTGCAACGCCCTCAGCCAGTCACAGTTCGACTACACAGTATCGAGCGAGGTACGGTTGAAGCAACGGCCAGTAATACGCGGGCCGGCACGGTGATGGCCTGTCGTCGAGCTAAACTCTCCCCGGCGATAAGCGGCCAAATCGTACACCTGCCGTTACGGGAGGGTGAACAAGTCAAACAGGGCGATGTGCTACTTGAGTTGTGGAATGACGATATTAAAGCCAACCGCGCGTTAACCCAACAGGAACTCAAGGCAGCCCAGGATCAAGCAGCGGCAACCTGCGCTCAGGCCGACCAGGCCGAGCGCGATGCAGAGCGATTGGCGCGCCTGCGCCCTGGAGGATTGGTTTCGGCCGATGCGGCCGACAAAGCGCAGGCCCAAGCCGTGACCAGTCGAGCCCAGTGCAACGCAAGCCGTGCTCAGGTCAAACTGGTCCAGGCAAAGTTCGCAGTGCTCGATGCCCAACTCGATCGTACACGCGTCCGCGCACCCTTCGATGGAGTGGTTGCCCAACTCAATGGAGAACTGTTTGAAATAACCGCACCGTCACCTCCTGGCATTCCTACTCCGCCGGCGGTCGATTTGGTGGAATATGGCTGCATTTACATCAGTGAACCGATCGACGAGGTTGATGCGGCGGCAGTGCGGGAGAAAATGCCGGTCCGAGTGCAATTGGATGCGTTTCGTGATCAGGTCTTTCATGGTCATGTCCGACGCATTGGCGCGTATGTCGAAGATCGCGAAAAACAGGCGCGCTTCGTCAAGGTGGAAATCGAGCTCGAGGATGATCCCAGCAATGCGCGCCTGCTGCCTGGTTACAGTGCGGATGCAGAAATTATTCTCGATCATCGTGATAATGTCCTGAGACTGCCCACTGAGGCTATTATGGAAAATGGCCATGTGCTCGTGTTCGATCCTGCAACTCACCACCTTGAAGAACGCTCGCTCAAAAAAGGCTTGGCCAATTGGCGCTGGACTGAGGTGAGCGAAGGGCTGCAAGTGAAAGAGCAGGTGGTCATGAATTTCGATGATAAGGGTGTTGTAGCGGGCGCGCTTGCCAAGGTGGACGGCGGGTCATGACCGAAGGCGCCCGCGAGGCCATGATCCAGCTGGAGAAGCTCTCACGTATTTACCCGGTAGGCGATACCGAAGTCCACGCGCTGGAAAACATTACTCTTGCCATTAGCGCGGGCGAATATATTTCTTTGATGGGGCCCTCAGGTTCGGGCAAGTCCACTCTGCTTAATATGCTCGGATTACTCGACCGTCCCACACAGGGTATTTACCGCCTCGAAGGGCGGGACACCCAAGGACTTGACGAACTCGAGCGTGCCCGCCTGCGCCGCGAACGTATCGGTTTTGTCTTTCAGGCCTTCCACTTGCTGCCGCGGTTGACTGCGTTCGAAAATGCGGCCCTGCCGATGATGTTGGCGGGTACTCCCGCTGGCAAACGCCGTGCGTTAGTGACAGAGGCGCTCGCTGCGGTGGGGTTGTCCGATCGCGCCCATCACCTGCCCAATCAACTTTCGGGCGGGCAGCGCCAACGGGTTGCCATTGCGCGCGCAATCGTAATGCGCCCTGCTCTGCTGCTCGCCGATGAACCGACCGGCAATCTTGACAGCCGTTCAGGTAGCGAGGTGATTCAATTGCTGGAGACACTCAACCAGAGTGGCATCACCCTGATCATCGTCACACATGACCCCGACATCGGCTCACGGGCACAGCGGCGCATCGTCCTGCATGACGGGCGCATCGTTGAGGATCGGGTGGCGTGATGCTCGCAAAAGACCTGATGACATTTACTTGGCGTGCCCTGACCACCTCACGGTTGCGCAGTGTGCTCGTAGTGGGCGCGGCCGCAATTGGGGTGGCTGCGGTCGTGATTCTCACTGCATTGGGGGAAGGTGCGCGTCAATATATTCTGGGCGAATTCAGTTCGTTGGGCAGCGAACTATTGATTGTGCTTCCGGGTAAAACTGAAAAAGGCGGTGGTCCGCCAGGGATGATTTTCGAAACCGAGCGCGATCTGACTATCGAGGATACTGTCGCCCTCCACCGGCTTCCACATATCAAAGCGGTTTCACCACTGTCAGTGGGCGCCATCGATATGTCATTTGGCGCGCACAGCCGTGCTGCGATGTTGCTCGGCTCCGATGCCAGCCTGTTGGAAACGCGTAACCTCAAAATGGGGCGTGGGTCATTTCTCCCTTCTCTGGATCTGAATAAGGCCAAACCAGTGGTGGTGATCGGTACGACACTGGCGCATGACCTATTCGGAAATGCGTCGCCTATTGGGCAATGGGTACGCCTGGGTGACCGGCGCTTCCGCGTCATTGGCGAATTGGCAGAACAGGGCACCTCGCTGGGTCAGAACCTGGATGAAGCTGCTATTGTGCCCGTGGCCAGTGCTCAGGCACTGTTCAATAACCCTGCCCTGTTTCGTATTTTGATTAAAGTTGACAACCGCTCCCGCCTGCACAAGGTGGAAGCTTCGGTGCGCCGGGTGCTGACGCAGTTGCACCAGGGCATTGAAGATTTCACACTCATTACTCAGGACGCGGTCTTATCCACGTTCGATCAAATCTTTAAGGTGCTTACCTTGAGCGTCGGTGGAATTGCTGCCATCAGCTTGCTGGTGGCGGGTATCATTATAATGAATGTCATGTTGGTCAGTGTCAGCCAGCGTCGTGAAGAAATCGGTTTACTTATGGCTATCGGCGCCCCACCCGCTTTGATTCTACGACTGTTTTTACTCGAATCGCTACTGATTGGCGTCTTCGGCGCCATTGTCGGGAGTCTGGTGGGGCGGTTCGGCGTCTGGGTGATCGCGAAAATCTATCCCAGCTTTCCGGTTGCAACACCGCTGTGGGCCTATCTGGCAGCCGCATCCACGGCACTGGGTGCCGGAATGCTGTTTGGATGGCTGCCTGCACGTCGCGCGGCTCAACTCGATCCAGTGCGCGCGCTGACAGGTCGCTGACATGCACAGTCTGGATCTACTGCGTTTCACCCTGGGCTCGCTGCTGGCCGAACGCATGCGCTCGGCGCTGACCATGCTGGCCATCGCTGTAGGCATTGCCGCTGTGGTGATTCTCACCGGCTTGGGCGCCGGCTTGCAACGTTACCTGATCGGCCAATTTACGCAGTTTGGCACACACATCATCGCAGTCGTACCGGGCAAGGCAAACACCACTGGGTTTTCGATCAGCGTCATCGATACGCAACGCCCGTTGACCTTGGAGGACGCTGAAACGCTCGTGACGATCCCTGGCGTGCAAGCGATTACCCCGGTGGTCAGTGGCAATGTTACTGCCGAGCGATCCGGTCGCATACGTCGCACGCTTGCAATCGGCATTGGTCCAGACGCGCCGCGTGTCTGGTCTATGGAACTGGCACGGGGTCAATATCTGCCCAACGATAGTCTGTCCGCACCCCGTCCAGTCGTGCTGTTGGGTCACAAACTCGCACAGGCCCTGTTCAGCACGGGCAATCCGCTGGGCGAAAAAATACGCATCGGTGGCATGAACTTTCGTGTGACCGGCGTATTGGCTGCAAAAGGTCAAATGCTGGGGATCGATATCGATGATGCAGCCTATATACCGGCCGCTTTCGCGCTGCAACTGTTCAACCGCGATGGTTTGATGGAAATCGATATTCTCTATGATGAACAACTCCCATCAACAACCGTGGTGGAGCGTCTGAAACGGCGTCTGAGCGAGCGGCACGGCGCAGAAGATTTCACCATTATGTCGCAGGATCAAATGCTCGAGAGTCTTGGGAAGGTCCTGGATATTCTGACCTTTGCAGTCGGTGCATTGGGTGGCATTGCGCTGTTCACAGGTGGGGTCGGCATATTAACACTGATGAGTATTGCAGTGGCCGAGCGCCGGGCTGAAATCGGGCTGCTCACTGCACTGGGGGCACCCACCACACTCGTGCTCAAGCTGTTTCTCGGTGAGGCCGCTATCTTAGGTGCACTGGGCGGATTGATTGGCGTGCTGCTGGGACTGGCCGGCCTCGCGCTGCTGCACTCAGCGATTCCTGCCTTACCCTTCACCTTACGGCTGGACTATCTTGCCATCGCCGAAAGCCTCGCTATTTTCATCGGACTCATTGCAGGTGCCTGGCCAGCCGCACGCGCCGCCCGACTCGACCCCATCGAAGCCCTACGCGCAGAATGAAAGAATAGAGTGTGGATTCGGCAAATATTACTAGTACATCGTCCAGCTTAAGAACGATGTCCTTGAATGATACCGATCTGGCGAAGTTGCTTGTCACTATTGAGCGAGTGGCCAAATGTGCAGTAACTGCTCAGGTTGCCACTGAAATACGTCAGAGCAAGGCGAAAATTAGAGTCTAAAAGCGTAAATGACTATTTTTAACGCGGAGCTAACGAAGTTCTATATTAAGACAATCCCTAGCAAAGTCGATCGTATTTCGAATCCACAAAGCTGATCGCGTGATCACCAATAGGTGAGACTGCTTTCATTTGTAAGTATTCAAGTCATCGTTCGCATATAGCAGTCAAATTCGATTACGCGCATAGTCGGCTCATCCCAGGCAATGGGATACAAACCGGTTATATGAAAGCCGGCGTCTCGAAAGACAGTTAGGGAATCAACGTAGTCAGGCATATTGTCATAAATGGGGGTGACGGATATTTCTGACTGCATACCCAGAATTCTATCGATGCAACCTGAACAACCTGCAAATACTTCAAGGTCGAATCCCTGGGTATCCAGTTTCAGATAGATTCGGTCTCCAGGCTCAGCAACTTCTTCGAGCATGTCGTCCAATCGCTTGACAGGCACCATTTCTTTATGGGTTGATTGAATCCGCTTATATCGTTTATCAGCGTAATCATTTACTGATAAAAATGAAGAAAAAGCCGAGGCAATTGAGACGTTGATTGCTACTTTGGAGTTCTTTGATCCCAATGCACAGTGGTAAACATGCCACAACGGGTCAGTAGATGACCGTTCGAGTAGCTCGTTAAAGCACGCCTCGACTGGCTCGAACGACGTAATTTTTCCTGTGTAACCAAGATTCCGCAAGCCTGTTGCATATTGGCCTATGTTTGCGCCTACATCGAGCACATGGTCAATTTTCAAGTGGTTTAGCAGCAGTTTTAGATGCTCACCTGGCGCATGGCTCACTTCAACAACCTTATCCTTCTTTATCAAACGATATCCGAACCAACCGGCAACCAGTTGGTGAATTTTATTACCCATTGTTTTATCCTTGGAGCAAATTAAGCAACCAGTAAACTGCTCTGTAAGCATGGAGTCAATACTTTCTTGTATGAGCCCCAAGGGATGTTCGTAAGCAAGAAAAACGGGCGAATGACGCCACCAACCTTGCTATCAACTTTCAAAGGACGTTTCAAGGATTAGTTTGTTCCCGAGCTCACCAGCGTTGTCTCCCTTACTCACCCCTTAATCTAATAATACCCTACCCCCTTCGGAGCCCGATAACAGATGGATACAGATTCTAAAGAGAAAAAACTTAGCCTCACCATGCAAATCATGTTGGCCATGGGTGTTGGCGCGGTGCTTGGCATCGCGCTGAACCAATGGTTTGCTGATTCTATATTTGTGCAGCAGTTTATTACCGGCGGTCTATTTGAAGTCATTGGTAAAATCTTTGTGGCCGCATTAAAAATGCTGGTTGTGCCACTGGTCTTTGTTTCCCTGCTCAGTGGCGTGACTGCGCTGGGCGACGTCAGTGCACTCGGACGTATCAGTCTCAAGGCGATTTCACTGTATCTTCTGACCACTGCGATTGCGATTTCATTGGCGTTGACATTGGCAGTACTGATCAGTCCGGGAGAAGGTATGCATGCGGGTACAACAGCAGCAAGTTACGCGGCGCAGGAAGCACCACCCCTATCGCAGGTTTTAATCGATATGGTACCCAGTAATCCGATTGCCGCGATGGCGGATGGCAATATGTTGCAGGTAATTGTGTTTGCGCTGCTATTTGGCGTGGCGCTCACCGTGTCAGGGCGCAAAGGACAACATGTACTGAATTTTTTTAATGATCTAAATGTGGTGATTCAACACATGGTCGATCTGATTATGAAGCTGGCGCCCCTGGGTGTTTTTGCACTCATTGCAAAAACTTTCGCAACCCAAGGCTTAGATTTAATTTTACCGCTGGCCGGTTACTTTTTTGTTGTGGCAGGGGCATTGGTGGTGCATGGGATATTCTCCTACGGGCTTTTGCTCAAGGTATTTGGCCGATTCCAGCTAATTCCGTTTTTCTACAAAATGCGTTCAGTGCAGCTCTTTGCTTTTTCCACGGCGAGTAGTAATGCCACCATTCCAGTGAACCTTAAAAATGTCGAGGAACGCCTGGGCGCAGATAATTCCATAGCCTCTTTTACTATACCACTAGGCGCGACGATCAATATGGATGGCACGGCGATTATGCAGGGCGTGGCGACGGTCTTTATTGCAAATGTGTACGGCATAGATCTCTCGGTCAGCGATTTTCTGACCGTCATTTTAACGGCCACACTCGCCTCGATTGGTACCGCAGGCGTCCCCGGAGTGGGCCTGATCATGCTTGCAATGGTGCTCGGTCAGGTTGGACTGCCGGTTGAAGGAATTGCATTGATTATTGGAGTGGACCGACTGCTGGATATGATGCGTACCGCAGTCAATGTGACTGGTGATGCCGCGGTGACCTGTATTGTCGCCAAAAGTGAAAAACGCTTGGATAGCGCGACCTTCAATGATCGTACTGCAACATTTGACCTGGATCCGGAACCCGATGCAGAGGTTAAGCAAGCGACCTGAGTTGGCGCGATCAGTACCCAGTACCCACCGCTAGCTACAAAACGAGCTATGAGGCGTCACTGGTTGGCGTGCCCCCAAAATGCTGGGTACGCCGCTGTGGATAAGTGACCAGACCGACTCCAAACCAGAGCCCAGTGTCTTGAACCATAGCAAAACGCCTTTCTCTCAAGCAGGCAATTTTTCCACCTTCCCGTGCTGAATTTAGCCATTTATCCACACATAATTTTCGCAGCTTGCATGTAGTGACTGGTTACTAACCAGGCGATAAAGGAAGCTCTGATCAGTTCGTAACACGGCATCTTGCGGCACATACTCGGTCACTTAGAACAATGTTATGGGAATTATCATCCTAAAAACCTCAGTTGGGCGCAAAAAAGACGCGTAAGATATTGGTGTGCATGGTGAATCGGAAAAACTCGTGGTCACCTTATTGGTGATGA
>JANTGD010000098.1 GCA_024763135.1 Thiotrichales bacterium
AAAAACTCTCAGGTGAGTGCGAGACAAGGCAAAATCTGGAGAAAAAGCGCAGTTTACACGCAGTCAATGAGCATTTTGAGCCACAATTAACGCTGGAGCGTGCCGGCTGAGAGTTTTTCAACAACCTGTTAGATTTGCTTGACCTTAATTTTTAGCGTTTGAATGCGGTACGCAATTTGTCTCGGGGTCATACCCAAGAGACGCGCGGCTTTGGCCTGTACCCAGCCCGCTTGCTCCAATGCTGCTATGACGCGTTCACGTTCATCCAGCTCGGGATCATTCAAGTCAACATGCCGCGTACTCGACGTCGCACCGATGGCGGCCTGTTGCGGACTGACTTTGATACCCGCCAGACTAATGGCACGGGCATCGATGTGTTCATTAGCCGACATAATGGCTGCACGTTCCAGGCAATTTTCCAATTCACGCACATTACCAGGCCAGTCGTGATGCATGAGCTGAGAGAGTGCGGCTTCATCAATGTGTAGTTCGCGCCCCTGATTCCGGCTGATTTTGCTCAGTAAAAATCTTGCCAAATCAGGAACATCTTCCATGCGTTCGCGCAGGGGTGGTGGATAGATCGGCATAACATTCAGGCGATAATACAGGTCTTCACGAAACTCATCGGCCTGTACCGCAGCCTCGAGATCTTTATTGGTCGCTGCCACGACGCGGACATCGACTGAGATCGTCCGGCTGCCACCAACGCGTTCCAATTCACCTTCCTGTAGTACACGTAACAATTTCGCCTGAAATGCTGCAGATATCTCTCCGATTTCATCCAGGAAAATCGTCCCTCCATGCGCCTGTTCAAAACGCCCTTTACGTTGTCCGACAGCTCCTGTAAACGCGCCTTTTTCGTGCCCAAACAGTTCTGATTCGAGCAGTGAATCGGGGAGTGCGGCGCAGTTGAGCTTGATAAAGGGGCCGTTCGCGCGGGGTGAATTATAGTGAATCGCATTGGCAATCAGTTCTTTACCCGTCCCCGATTCTCCCCGGATCAATACCGTAGTATTCCATTTTGCGACTTGTCGTATCTGGTCAAAAATCAACTGCATATTGTGCGAGCGACCAACCATATTGGAAAAACCGTGCTCGGCCTTGACTTTGCGACGCAATGAATCACGTTCAGATTTTAAGCGTTGCTGTTGATCTTCCACCCGTTTGGCCAGGCGTACGCTCTGCCCTACCAGATTGGCAATCATTTCCAGCAAGCGACCATGACGCAGCAGATCCCTGTGTTCACACTTAGGTTGCGCCGTAAGCACGCCTGCGGTTTTTTTACCAATAAAAATCGGCACCCCGATAAACGCCAAACTGCGATCATACACACCGAGTCGATCGAGGAAGCGATCGTCGTCCGAAAGGCGCTCAAGAAGAACAGGCTGGCCCGTATCCAGGATCTCACCTACCAAGCCTTCCCCGCGTTCATAGCGAATCGCAGAGGTCGGACGCGGATGCTCGTGCACCGCTGTGACCAGCAATTCACTCGTGTCCTCCTCGACCAATGCGATCATGCCAAACCGCATGCATCCTTTGTCGTGCATCGCCTTGAGGACGGCCGTGATCGTATCCCGAAAATTCAGCGACTGGCTCAGCACCCGGCTCACTGCATACAGGGTTTCAAGTTCCGCTTCCAATCCGGTCTGCGCATCACCGGCCGCCCCGCGAGCCGTCGTGCGTGCATTATCCATCAATTCAATTGTCCCCTGGACCATGAATTGGCAGTCTCGCGTACACCCGACATCCACCCAGAAAATCGGGGTCTAACTCCACCACGCCACCATGACTCAAAGCCACTTCCTGAGCCATGGTAAGCCCCATACCTGCATGCTTACCCGGCTGTTCCCAACCACAAAAAAATGGCTCAAAGACCCGTAACATCATGGGCGCGGGAATGCCAACGCCGTTATCGATAATTGTAATCACCACATCATCCCCATCGGAGCAAGTTTCAATCCTGATTTCTTGCAACTCCTTTTTGGCTTCATGAACCGCCTGTATCGCATTATCCAAAAGATATTTAATCATGCCCCGAATAGCATTGACTCTACCATTGACAGCCGGCAACACGGTCGTCGGTCGCCAGTCGACCACAATCCCCGCAGCCAACAATTGCTCGGTGGACATGCGCAGCACTTCGTGCACCACTTCATTGATATTGACTTGGGTCTGCTGTTCAAGATTCTGCAGCGGTAGGGCTGCGTGGAGGCTCTCCATGGCCTCATCACCACTGGCCAGCGCTTGCTGCAAGGCCTCAGACAGCGCTTCGGAATCTGCCCGGTTGCGCGGCATGGACAAGGCCGCTTTGATCACATTCAAAGGTACTTGCAGCTTAAACATCGCGGCCGATATGGCTTCCCGCATGGTCTGCACCAACTGCTGCTCGGCCATATTCGCCCGTATCATATTTAAGCGTGCCTCATTGATACGATGCCGGCTTTGCGTTACTTCATTGGCAACGAGTAAGATACTGTCGGGAGATTCCGCTGCTTTTTTGAAATAGTGCTGCACCGCTTCATCCAATTCTGCCAACCGGACGGCCGAACAAGTGAACCAGCGTGGCGAGGTACCCGCTGGGGGATCGAGACGCAGTTCTATATTGGTAAACAGGCGATGTTTACCATGCGCCCGACAAGCCGCTTCGAGATCGAACTGAATTTGCTGTTGGAGTGCTTCTAAAAATACCTGCGCCGGCTCAACCCCTCGAAAATCACCTTCCAACGCTTTGTAGGCGTAGTTGTCCAATATGACACGGCCATCTGAAGACAGTAAAGCGATGACCATCGGCACGGCATTTAAAGCTGTTTCGGTAAGATCCTTCTGAAATGTCAGCCGCCGCTCGAGCCGATGCAGCTCAGTAATATCGCGATGCATCCCAAGAAAATAGGCTATCTCACCATGCGCATTGAGCACAGGTGAAATTGTCAATTCCGCCACATACTCCTGTTTCAACTTGGTATGATTAATGAGACGCCCTTTCCACACTTGCTTTTTCTGTATCGTCTGCCAAAGATCCTGATAAACCTGGGCAGGGGTGGATTGGCTGGATAACACTGACTCATTTTTACCCACGATCTCATCACTACTGTAGCCCGTGAGTTCCTCGAATGCATCGTTAGCGTAGAGAATTCGCGCGCGCTCGTCGGTAATAGAAATTGCGACAGGCGCCTGTCGTACGGTCTCAAGAAATAAGCGCGGCGGAATGATCTGCTTAGATCCCATTGAGCTAAACGCCTCGATGACTTCCGCAGGCGTGCCGTCCGGAGGCGATTCCAAAAAAGCGCTGATCGCTTCGATGACCTCTTCATGGGTCAGTGCAGATATACGTTTGTTCATGGATTACTTCGTTACTCTCACTACCTCTTGGTGGTTCCGCAGCCCTAACAGGTTGTTGAAAAGCTCTCAGCTGGCACGATCCAGCGTTAATTGTGGCTCAAAACGCTTATTTACTGCGTGTAAACTGCGCTTTTTCTCCAGATTTTGCCTTGTCTCGCACTCACCTGAGAGTTTTTCAACAGCCTGCTAATCTCCGCATACACACTCCGAAAAAAGCCCGCAGCTCAGCACGTCGCAAGCACAGCATCTTGTTATCCAGGCCCTGTGTCAATTCCAGGCCGGAATACCATCGAGGTGTGAAGCAAACTCCATACCATCGCAGCATCGGCGACCACTACTCGGCTGCCCACCCCTCCCCACAGCCTGATGCACAACACCCGCGTACCCAATTGCCCGCGCCAGCCAATCATTCCATGCTCATACCGGGGTGGCCGAAGCATCCGTCAGCCACAGCGTTAAGACGGCCGCACCAGCGATGTCACATTTCCTACAAAATAGCGTTTTAGCGCTGTTATTACTCAGACAAATGTGCGGCCTGCGGGCCGCACCACAATGCTTAGACAAGCCGCCCAATGTCGGCCAAGCCTCCTTTGAAATCAAGAGATTTCCCTTTTTCTGGCGTGAATCGAAGATGCACCAGTTCGCACTTGGCATATTTTTTGTTCCCTAGTCTAAGCGAACAGTTTTACTTTTTTCATGTAACTACTCTGCGTGGATGAAATCTAGGAAGTTCTGATTAATTTTGGCGCGAGCAGGTTGTGGTGAAAAATCGTCCAGTTCAAGGCGCGGGTCGCAGGTAATAGCTGGCTATTGCGACGATCCACAACGCAGACGTGGGCGTTTTGCGCCGCAAGATGCCGTGTTACGGAGTGATCAGAGCTTCCTTAAGCCAAATTAAAGGTCATTTCGCGCGGCGAGGGTGCCTACACGCTGTATGGCAGCCAGCAAGCACGTAACTACGGCAGACATAGACTAGTCAACGCGCGTGCACTGGAGTAGTTAGTTTTTCACAATCGCGTCAGTGGCATCCGGTGATATGGAATATTTTCTGATTATTCTTTCCACGGCATTGGTCAACAATGTCGTATTGGTGAAATTTTTAGGGCTGTGTCCTTTCATGGGGGTGTCCAACAAACTGGATTCAGCCCTGGGTATGGGCTTGGCCACCACTTTTGTACTCACCCTCGCAGCCGTCTCCGGGTGGTTACTTGAACACTTTGTCCTCCAACCTTTGCACTTGGGTTTTTTACGCATTCTAACGTTCATCCTTGTCATCGCGGTTGTCGTGCAATTTACTGAAATGGTCGTGCGCAAAACTTCGCCCGCGTTGTACCAGGTTCTGGGTATCTTCCTACCGTTGATTACCACCAATTGCGCGGTCTTGGGTGTTGCACTTTTAAATGTGCAGCACGACAACAGTTTTTTGGAGAGCCTGCTCTACGGTTTTGGTTCGGCACTGGGCTTTACCCTGGTCCTGGTGGTTTTTGCAGGTCTCCGAGAACGTTTGGCGCTGTCTGGTGTACCTGCTGCGTTCAGCGGAGCGCCCATTGCTTATGTGGTGGCCGGACTGTTGTCGCTGGCCTTTATGGGGTTTGCTGGTCTGACCAGCCAATAAAGGAGAACAAAAACATGATTTCCGCTGTACTCGTACTCACTGGATTAGGTATCTCTATGGGCGCAATGCTGGGCATTGCCGCCAAATATCTAGCGGTCGAAGGCAATCCATTGACCGCAGAAATCGAGGAAATGCTGCCCGGTTCGCAGTGTGGTCAATGCGGCTACCCTGGCTGTGGACCCGCGGCGGAAGCAGTAGCCAATGGCGAAGCACCGGTAACGCTCTGTCCTCCCGGTGGCAAAGCACTGGCCGAATCTCTTGCGGAAAAACTGGGTGTCGCGGTGGACCTTTCCGCAGTCGAAGAGACTGTGCCAAAAATCGCGTTTGTTCATGAAAATCTCTGCGTTGGCTGCACCAAGTGCTTCAAACGCTGTCCAACCGACGCCATTTTAGGAGGACCAAAACAAATTCACGCCGTATTTGCCGATGCTTGTATAGGCTGTGAAAAATGCTTCGATGTTTGTCCAACCGAGTGCATTGAAATGCGACCGGTAAAACCTACCCTGCAAACCTGGTACTGGCCAAAACCGGCCGAGGCGGCTTAATCATGGGCGCAGCAAAAACTTTTAAGCTTTTCAAAATTCGAGGCGGCGTTCATCCCAACGATCGCAAGCATCTGAGCGCTGCACAGGCAATCGATACACTGCCTTTGCCCGACCTGATGCATATTCCCATGCAACAACACATTGGGGCACCCTCTGCGCCCTTGGTACATCGCGGTGAAATGGTAAAAAAAGGCCAGCTACTCGCGCGTAGCCAAGGAGTGATCTCCGCCCCTGTGCATGCACCGACCTCGGGGCGCATCATGGGTATTGGGAGTTTTCCAGCACATCACGCGTCGGGGTTAAACGTTAGAACCATTACCTTGAAACCCGATGGAAAAGACGAATGGATCGACGATCTGATCGGCTGTGACGATCCGTTTGTGCTCGAACCCGACGAAATCGCCAAACGTGTTGCAGCGGCAGGTATTGTGGGACTGGGGGGTGCGACTTTCCCCTCGGCAGTGAAACTCAACTTACGCAAACGTTATTCGCTCACCTCATTGGTCATCAACGGTGCGGAGTGCGAACCCTACCTGACCTGCGATGACCGCCTGATGCGGGAAAAATCTGCTCAGGTACTCGCCGGTGCGCAGCTCATGGCGAGAGCCCTTGGTGTGGAACAAATTCTTTTTGGTATCGAGAACAATAAACCCGATGCCCAAGCTGCCATGCGTGAAGCCGCCACGGCACATTCTGGTGTACATGTCATTGGCCTGCCCACACGATACCCCATGGGCTCGGAAAAACATCTGGTGCAGACCCTGACCGGAAAAGAAACCCCGGCGCGTGGCCTAACTGCAGATATAGGGGTAGTGGTACACAACGTGGCCACTGCACTCGCAGTCTATGAGGCATTGCATTTTGGCCACCCGTTGATTTCACGTGTGGTGACCGTATCTGGTCAAGCGATTGCTCAAGCAAAAAATATTCGCGTGCCCATTGGTACACCCATTTCCCATCTGATCGATTATTGTGGTGGCTTCAAAGAAACGCCCGCTCGCCTGGTCAGCGGTGGACCCATGATGGGCCAACCCCTCCCAAGCACACGCGTTCCCACGGTGAAGGGTAGCAATGGTTTGCTAGCACTGACTGACAATGAATTAAATGCGGCGCCGGAAATGCCCTGCATCCGTTGCGCGAGCTGCGTCAAGGCCTGCCCTTGTGGCCTGACGCCGCTGGAAATGGCAGCCAATATTCGCTCCGGCAGCCTGGATGCCTCTGTGCAACTGGGGCTGTTGGATTGTATTGGTTGTGGTTCCTGCTCCTATGTCTGCCCGTCGCATATTCCACTGGTGCAATTTTTTAACTATGCCAAAGGTGAATTGGCTTCCCGGCAGCGCAGCCAACATCAACAGGGGGAGACCAAGCGGCTGGCAGAAGCGCGTAATGAACGAATGGAAGCGCTCAAACGTAAAAAACGCGAAGCCATGCAAAAACGTAAACAAGAGATGGCTGCAAAGAAGCAGCAGGCTGCAGAAACTTCGGAGAATGATGCATGACTGAAGCGCCACTGACAGCCGGTCCCTACACGCATTCTGGATCCAACGTTTCCCGTACTATGGGCTTGGTAATGCTCGCACTGTTACCAGGCACCCTATTCGGCCTCTATCAATTTGGCTGGCCTGCTGTATTTTTATTCGCGGCCACTGTGCTCGCAGCACTTCTTGCAGAGGCTTTTTCCCTGCGCATCGCGGGCAAACCCGTTAAACCATTTCTATTCGATGGATCAGCGATCCTCACAGGATGGTTGCTGGCAATGACCCTGCCCCCATGGGCGCCATGGTGGATTGGCGTCGTGGGCGCTTTACTCGCGATCATCGTTGCCAAGCAGGTTTTTGGAGGCATTGGCCAAAATTTATTTAACCCAGCCATGGTGGCACGGGTGGCATTGTTGATTTCGTTCCCTCTGGAAATGACACTATTTACCCAGCCTGCCCCCCTCTTTTCCAATAGCGCGCCCGGCTTTTTGGATAGCCTGGCAATCACCTTTGGACAGTCACCGCAAGTGGATGCAATGAGCAGCGCCACCCTTCTTGGACATGTTAAAACCGAACTCACCCAGGGTGTCAGCGTCGATGCTGCCACCGCGAGCAGCTACGGATTCTGGTCATTGACCTGGGGCAACGCGGGCGGCAGCATGGGTGAGACCTCCGCCATCCTGTTATTGCTCGGGGGTGTCTATCTCATCTACAAAAAAATTATTACCTGGCATATTCCTGTTTCCATGCTGGCAACTCTCGCGGTGGTGGCCGGCATTTTCTATTTTGTCGATCCCAGCCGCTACCTCGATCCGCTGACGCATCTTATGTCTGGCGCGGCCATTTTGGGGGCTTTCTTCATAGCCACCGATTTGGTGACCTCGCCCATATCCGCGCGCGGTCAACTCGTCTTTGGTGCTGGCATTGGTCTGCTGGTCTATATGATACGTACCTGGGCAGGGTACCCAGAAGGCGTGGCTTTCGCCGTCATGCTCATGAACGCCTGCACACCACTGATCGATCACTATCTCAAACCCCGTATCTATGGGCGGGACCGTAAAGGTGAGCCGCTCAACTATGCGGACGAAAAGGAGAGTGCCTGATGCGCGCAGTCGCTGAACCCTCATATCGGAAACGCGTTGGCTACCAAGCAATGCTCCTGGGTGGCTTTGCCACGTTGGCCACCATCTTCCTGTTGGCTGGACATATGGCAACCAAGGATGTCATCAAACTACGCAATCAGGAAGATCTGCTGGCCTCACTCAACGAGGTCATCCCCGCATCGTTGTACAACAATGACTTACTTGCAAACCCATTGGAAATCGATGACGCACAGGGGCACCCGGTAACGGTTTATCGGGGCGCGCAGGGGACACAGATCACAGCAGTAGCTTACGAAATCACAGGCCAGGGCTATGCAGGAGAGATTCGCCTGATCATGGGTTTGGATGCAACTGGTAAAGTGCTCGGAATTCGAGTGCTGTCACATGCTGAAACACCTGGGCTTGGAGATAAAATCGAGGTCCAGAAAACTGATTGGATTTTGGGCTTCAACGGGTTGTCTTTGGGTAATCCACCGCTCGAGCAATGGAAAGTCAAAAAAGACGGGGGCCAATTCGATTCTTTCAGCGGTGCGACAATCACACCCCGCGGGGTGCTCAAGGCCATTGCGCAGGGCCTGCTGTTTTTTAAAGACCATCGCACCGAGTTGACCAACCCCCTGGTGGTCGAATCCACCAGTACACCAGCGCACTAAGCATACGGATTAAATGATGACAGATTACACCCGGATTATAAAAGACGGACTTTGGGACAATAATATTATTTTTGTCCAGTCATTGGCACTCTGCCCGCTCCTTGCGGTAACGGGCAGCGCAAGCAATGGCCTGGGCATGGGGCTGGCCACGACCTCCGTCCTGGTGGCATCGGGCGCGATGGTTTCAATATTTCGCGAAATCATTACCCCCCAGGTACGCATTCCCGTTTTCGTTCTGATCATCGCAGTGCTCGTCACCCTCGTCGATATGAGCATGAACGCCTGGACACACGATCTGCATAAAGTCTTGGGACTGTTCATCCCGCTGATCGTCACCAACTGCGCCATCCTGGGACGGGCAGAATCCTTTGCATCGCGAAATAAAGTCGCCCCCGCCGCTTTCGATGGCCTGATGATGGGGCTGGGTTTCACCTTGGCTCTGGTGATTCTTGGCGCAGCGCGGGAGATGCTCGGCAGCGGTACATTGTTTGCCAATGCGCATTTATTGTTGGGTGGTTGGGCGTCTTTCCTGGAACTTGAACTGATTCCTGACTACAAAGGTTTTCTATTGATTATTTTACCGCCCGGAGGTTTTCTCGTGCTCGGTTTTATACTTGCGGGTAAACGCCTGATTGATCGCGCGCTCGCCGAACGTAAGGCCAAATCCGCCGCCGTGCCAGCCTCTGCCCCATCAAATGCCTAAGGAGGTTACATAGCGTGAATGTGGGCGTCGCCTATGCGGATAAATTCAAACAAGTCTGGCTGAAACTGGAAGTTCCCGATGACAGCACGGTGCTGGATGCGATCAAGCTATCGGGTCTGCTGGAGCAGTTTCCGGAAATCGATCTGGAAAAGCAAAAGGTGGGCATCTTTGGAAAGCTGACTAAGCTCACTGCCAAAGTCGAAGACGGGCAACGCATCGAGATCTATCGGGAAATTACCGCCGATCCAGAGCTGGTCGAACGCCGCGATAACTGAGCAGAGCCCGTCTATGCGAGCGTGTCATCGCTTCTGTCAGAGATTTACCTGCGGTGAATGGTCGGTGCGGGCGTCCAGCCAATGCGCATACCACACAATGGATGGACGGCGGGCGCCTACGCGGTCATAGCGCTGCGCACCCTCTTTATATCAATACCAAGCGGTGCAACATCGGACCGTAACACCTGGACTGCGAGCGGATATCTGGGTACTCATTCACAGTGTTACGCCAACTTGTGCTGCCTGAGGGGTTTGAAAAACGCAACGCCTCAGCCACTGTTCAACTGTAGAGTAACTGCTCTGATTATCTCTGAATTACGTCAGATCAAGGCAGACAAGATATCATTGTATACGATTGATCCTATAAACCTCAGTTGGGCGCAAAAAAGACGCGTAAGATATTGGTGCGCATGGTGAATCGGAAAAACTCGTGGTCACCTTATTGGTGATGAGAGGTTTTTCTGATTTGCCAGGTGCACCAAGAGCTTGCGTGGACTTTTGTGAT
>JANTGD010000099.1 GCA_024763135.1 Thiotrichales bacterium
AGTCCACGCAAGCTCTTGGTGCACCTGGCAAATCAGAAAAACCTCTCATCACCAATAAGGTGACCACGAGTTTTTCCGAGTCACCATGCACACCAATTGCTTACGCGTCTTTTTTGCGCCCAACTGAGGTTTTTAGGTTGAAGTCACTGCTTAAATCGCCTCTGAGATACGTCCGATCAAGACGAAAAATGTGGGTCTACAAGTATCAATAGTCATTTTAAGGAAGCTGTGATCAATTCGTAACACGGCATTATGCGGCGCAAAATCGCCCACTTCTGCGTGCCGGTTCTTCGCAATAGCCAGCTATTACCTGCGATCCGCGCCTTGAACTGGACGATTTTTCACCACAATCTGCTCGCGCCAGAAGTAATCAGAGCGTCCTTAACGCAGGCACATTTCAGGGATGAGCTGAGTCGTTGCAGTCAGGTTTGAGTCACATTGACACACGGCTGGCCAAGAAGCTGACGTGAATGATTGAAAAACTTGGTCGGGACGGAGTGATTCGAACACTCGACCCCCACAACCCCATTGTGGTGCGCTACCAGGCTGCGCTACGCCCCGACGTGTTTTGACTAGCTGCTTCGATTGGGATTTCGAAGCGAAAAGTTGAGGGTGGCAAATATAGAGGTTTATTTGAGTAATTTCAACAAATCTTCGAGTTCCGAGCGGATTTGTTTAATCACTTGTTCACTGTGAATATTGTCTTCTTTGCTCTCGCCATCCGAAAGCTTGAGGCGTGCGCCCCCAATGGTGTAACCATGTTCGTAGAGTAAACTGCGAATCTGGCGGATCAGCAAAACATCCTGGCGTTGATAATAACGCCGATTGCCACGTCGCTTGACTGGTTTGAGCTGCGGGAATTCCTGCTCCCAGTAGCGCAAAACATGGGGCTTGACGCCACAGAGTTCGCTGACTTCACCAATCGTGAAGTAGCGTTTGCCTGGGATGGCAGGCAGCTCGCTGTTATTCCCCGCTTCCAGCATAATCCTCTACTCGCTGTTTGAGTTTTTGTCCAGGCCGGAAAGTTACGACGCGACGCGCCGAAATAGGAATTTCTTCCCCGGTTTTTGGATTACGCCCCGGACGTTGATTCTTGTCTCGCAGAATGAAATTGCCAAACCCCGAAAGTTTGACATTAGATCCATCTTCGAGCGCGAGGCGAATTTCTTCGAAGAACAATTCTACGAACTCTTTTGCTTCGCGTTTATTCAGCCCCAATTCGTCGTACAGGGCCTCGGCCATGTCTGCTTTTGTTAATGCCATCGTTAGTCTCGCAAGGACGCTCCAACATCCGATTGTAGTCGATCAAGCAAAGCGTTGACGGTACTCTCCACTTCTTCTTCCCCAAGAGTGCGCGATAAATCCTGTAAAATCAACCTCAAAGCTAAACTTTTTCGACCATTTGCTACGCCTTTACCCCTGTATACATCAAAAATCTCGAAATCACTAACCAGCGGATTTCCAAATGCACGGATTGAAGCCTCTATCTCGGCATAGGTCACAGCCTCATCGACAACCAATGCGAGATCGCGCCTGACAGCGGGGAATTTACTCAAGGGCTGAAATTTAGCGATCTCCCGCGTCAGTAAAGGGTCGAGCCTGAGTTCAAAGACGAAAACGCGTTGATCAATTTCCAGCTGCTGCTGAATCTGGGGATGCAACTGTCCACAGACCCCCAGTGCCTGCTGCTCCAGCCACAGGCTGGCGGCTTGCCCCGGGTGGAGCGCGGGATGTTCGCAGGGTCGCCAGGTGGTTTTTGAATCAAGATGGCTCGCTTGCAGGAGGCGCTCAACATCGCCCTTGAGATCGTAGAAATCCGGCTCCCGATTTGTGACTGACCATTGCTCGGGATAAGCGGTCGCAGTGATGGCACCGGCAATCCGGTTGATTTGCTGCAATCCAGACGCATCCGGAATAAAAACCATGCCCGTTTCGAAGATCCGCACTCGAGGCTGCTGGCGACGAGCATTGTGCCGGATCACGCTCAACAATCCGCCCAACAGGCTTGTGCGCATCACAGCGAGATCCGCAGAAATCGGGTTTGCCAACGGAATGGCAGGGCCATCGGATGACACCAGTTGTTCGGTTTCTGCATCCAGAAAACTGTAAGTCACAGCCTCTTGATAGCCCAAATCCACCAGCAACCGCTTCAGCTCAGTGGGTTTAAGCTGGGCCTCTGGAATGGGTGTAATGCTGGCCTCCCACTGCCGACTCTGCGCCGGAATCTGCGCATAACCGTAGATGCGCGCCAATTCCTCCAACAAGTCAACTTCAATCCGCAAATCGAAGCGATACGATGGCGGCGTAAACAACCAACCTGCCTCATCATGCGCCATCCGACAACCCAAGCCACGCAGAATTCTTTCCACTTCCTCGTCTGGCAGAGTAATGCCTAGAACCCGCTGAACTTGTGCGCGTCGAAGTGGAATGGCGGGTAACTCGGGCAGCTCATTGGCAGCGAACTTCTCTGTAATCGGTCCGGGTGCCCCACCACAGATTGACACGATGAGGTCTGTAGCGCGTTCGATTGCTTCAGCCTGCAGTTCAAAATCGACGCCTCGTTCAAAGCGGTGGGATGAATCGGTATGTAAACCAAAACCCCGCGCCTTACCAGCAATAATCTCGGGCTTGAAAAACGCGGATTCAAGAAAAATATGCTGCGTTTCGGAGTCGACTCCGGATGCAGCCCCCCCCATAACACCAGCCAATGCCAATACTTGCTGTTGATCGGCAATCACGAGGCTGTTTGCATCCAACACAATTTCTTTGCCATCCAGCAGAGTAAGCTGCTCGCCCGGCTCGGCCATTCGCACGACAATGCGCTCCTGCAGACGACTCAAATCGAACGCATGCATGGGTTGGCCCAATTCGAGCATGACATAGTTCGTTACATCGACAACCGGATGCAAACTGCGCAAACCACACCGTCTCAGGCGCTCTTGCATCCACAGAGGCGTTGCCGCTTGATTGTCGATGTCCTTAATCACCCGCCCTACATAGCGCGGGCAAGCCTGTGGTGCTTCCACCGTCACCGGAAGCATTGCCTCGTTGCGCGTCTTGACCTGCGGCACTACCTCCATTTTGGCTGGTGTATCGGTCAGCACAGACAATTCTCGCGCAATTCCGCGCACCGACAGGCAATCTGCACGATTGGGCGTCAAATCCACCTCAAGCACCTTATCGTCGAGATCGAGCCAAACTCTTAGATCTTCACCCAGTGGCGCATCTTCAGGTAGTTCAAGGATGCCCTCAGAACTCTCGGCCAGCCCCAGTTCCGCAGCGGAGCACAGCATCCCATTGGAGGCTACGCCTCTGAGCTTCGCAGGTTTGATTTTGAAACCACCTGGCAGCTCCGCGCCCACGGTTGCCAAGGCCACGACGAGATTTTCACGCGCATTGGCACCGCCACAAACCACTTGTTGTAACTCACCGCGACCGGTATTAACTTGGCAAATTTTAAGTTTGTCAGCGTCCGGATGCGGCGCAATGGCATCAATGCGAGCAACAATTACACCATGAAACGGCGGCGCGGCCAGCTCAATGGCATCGAGTTCCAGACCCGCCATTGTCAAGCGCTCACCAATCGCTTCAGCTGACAGCGGTGGATTGACGAACTCCCTCAACCATGATTCATTAAATTTCATAGTGATAATTACTATATCTAATAAGTTACTTTAACAAAAAATTAAGGTGCTAGAAACAGCTTTAACCAGTTGACCCTGGAATTCGTAAGAGATGAGCCACCCCTATGCGAATTGACGCAAAAACCTCAGATCGTTTTCAAAAAACAACCGTAAGTCATTGACACCATAGCGTAACATCGCCATACGTTCGACGCCCAATCCGAAGGCGTATCCTGTAAACTCATCCGTATCGATTCCAACATGCCGAAACACTTCCGGATGGACCATCCCACAGCCCATAATCTCGATCCAGCCAGTGTGACCACAAACACGACAGCCTTCACCACCACACATTACGCATTGGATATCTACTTCAGCAGAGGGCTCGGTGAAGGGAAAGTAAGACGGACGTAAACGTGTTTTCAGGGCGTCGTTTTCGAAGAAGGATTTGAGAAACTGGTCCAATACACCTTTCAGGTGCGCGAAGGTGACATCGTGATCCACCAGTAACCCCTCAATCTGATGAAACATAGGCGTATGCGTCAGATCCGAGTCGCAACGATAGACACGCCCGGGCGCGATAATGCGCAACGGCGGAGGTTGCTGTGACATAACCCTGACCTGTACGGGCGAGGTATGGGTCCGCAATAAGCGGCCATCTTCAAAATAAAAAGTATCGTGCATCGCACGAGCGGGATGATGCGCCGGGATATTCAGCGCTTCGAAATTATGATAGTCGTCTTCGATTTCCGGCCCCTCGGCCACCGAAAAACCGACCTCAGCAAACAGCGAAACAATGCGTTCTACCGTCATGGTCACAGGATGCAGACCGCCCGCTTCGGGTTTACGGCCAGGCAAGGTAATGTCAATGGCCTCAGAGGCGAGTTTTTCCTGCAATGCTGCTTGTTCAAGCGTCGAACGACGGGCATTGATCTCCGCAATAATCGTTTGTTTAGCTTGGTTAATGGCCTGCCCTGCTGAGCGACGTTCGTCCGCCGGCAGACGCCCCAGAGTCTTTAGTCGCTCCGTCAGCAGGCCTTTTTTTCCCAAGTATTTCACGCGAATCTCATCCAATCCGCGCAGGTCTTGGGTTATTGCAATGTCACCTTGCGCCGCTGCAACGATGCTCTGCAGATCATTCTCCATTGTCATTTGCTCACCCATTTCATCAATCAAGCATTGTTATCGTCAAAACAAAAAAGGGGGGAAACCGTAGCTACCCCCCTTCCCAAAACCTATTCACAAGGCAATGGATACTAATTTGCCAGTGCGGCTTTAGCTTTTTCGGCGAGCTTTCCGAAGGCCTCGATATCATGCACGGCCAGGTCCGCCAAGACTTTGCGATCGATATCGATCGATGCCTTGTGCAGACCATTGATCAAACGACTGTAAGACAAGTCATACATCCGCGCGGCCGCGTTGATACGGGTGATCCACAAGCTGCGAAACTGGCGCTTGCGTTGTCGGCGATCACGGTATGCATATTGACCTGCTTTAGTCACGGCCTGTTTGGCAACCCGATACACACGGCTGCGGGCTCCATAGTAGCCTTTGGCCTTGTTGAGTACTTTTTTGTGCCGGGCGCGGGCGGTAACACCTCTTTTCACTCTAGGCATGACGATATCCTCTTAACTGTAGGGCAACATTCGATGCACCATTGCCTTATCACAGGCTGCCACCAGGGCAGGTTCACGCAAATGGCGCTTACGTTTGGTGCTTTTCTTAGTCAGAATGTGGTTGCGGAACCCTTGCTTGCGCTTAAAACCGCCTGCGGTTTTGCGAAAACGTTTGGCCGCGCCACGATTAGTTTTGATCTTAGGCATGGTTTACTCCGTATCAACTATAAAATTTCCGATCGTCCACCTGTGATCAGCAAGTCTACAATCGGACAAATCAAACGCGTGCTGCGTCGATTTCCCAATAGAGGGTGTCGCAAAAACGCTAGCTTTTCGACAGCCTCTTGCAACACAGGGATGTGCCGCCAGAAACAACGCCCAAAAGTCGTTGTTTCTGTGAGGAAAGGAAAAATCACACTTTTTCCTTTCCGCGTGACGCAAAGTCCTGGACGGACCTTTGCGACACCCTCCAATAGAAAAAGGCCTTAAAAAGGCCATTCCAAAATTACGCTTGAAATCGGTTAGCTATCCCTGCTTTCACAGGATGATCAGAATCACAATTTCTTCATTACCTCTCAACTGTTGCATGAGCTGATACAGCTTATTCCCTCCCCACAGGTAAGGGAGTGCCTGTATAAGCACGAATGCAACGGTCAATACAGCCTGCATGTCCTGCGCCGGCTGCAAAACCTCGGATGCCCCATGTACAACTGCGATCGTTATACTGTTGCCAGCACAGGGCCACAGCCGCGGGCTGTTTTATTTACCTTTATTCGGTGCCAACACCATCACCAACTGCCGACCTTCCAATTTTGGACGCTGCTCGACGGTGGCAATATCCGCAAGCTCTTCTTCAATCTTTTTCAAAAGATCGAATCCCAACTCCCGGTGCGCCATTTCTCTACCCCGAAAACGAATCGTCACCTTGCCTTTGTTACCTTCGTTAAGAAACTTGGTCAAATGACGCATCTTGACATTGTAGTCACCTACATCGGTCGTGGGACGAAACTTTATCTCCTTGACCTGGATCTGCTTTTGTTTTTTTCGGGCGACCTGTGACTTCTTGGCTTCTTCAAATTTGAATTTACCGTAATCCATGAGTCGGCAAACTGGCGGATCCGCATTCGGTGAAATCTCCACCAGATCCAGTTTTGCCTCTTGAGCCAATGCCAATGCATCCCGGGTATCAACAATGCCTTTGTTTTCCCCATGCTGGTCTATCAATCTCACCTTGGATGAGTTGATATCACCGTTTACACGGTGTTTTTTTCCTGCAGCGATACGTTATACCTCCAATTTAAAGCTAAAAATAACGTAACGACTCAGCGTATTCATCTTTTGCCCCATCTCGGCGTTATTTTCGTACTCGAATGCTCACATATTAACTCTATGCTCACATTCTCCGTGCGAAAATGCCTTGATAGGTACCAAAATCTAAACACGCTGAGTCGTTACAAAATAACCACATCCGTGCGTCGTTCACCTGGTTAGCTCAGGTGTCAGATGCTTCCCCGAAGTTGCCCCCTTCGGCTCAAGCGAAGCATTTACGCGCCAGCCTTGTGGCACCTGTCATCACAGCGGCAAAAACGGACGTAACCGAACTAAACCATCACACTCAAGCGTTTTCGTAACGGCTCAGCGTAGTCATCTTTTGCCCCATCTCGGCGTTATTTTCGTACTCGAATGCTCACATATCAACTATATGCTCACATTCTCCGTGCGAAAATGCCTTGATAGGTACCAAAACCTAAACACGCTGAGTCGTTACACGTTTTCAAGCTTAGGTTGCATCTGCCCGAATTCTGCAATTTCCTGATTTAGTCGCTGTGTCAGCGTCTCGAGCGTCATACTGCCCAGATCTTCACCCGATCGAGTACGTACCGAGATGCGGCCTGATGCGACCTCTTGATCCCCTGCAATCAGCAGGTACGGCACACGCTCAAGTGTGCGCTCGCGGATTTTAAAGCCAATCTTCTCATTTCTCAAGTCAGCAAAGGCGCGAAACCCTTGTTTTTTCAAGGCTTCGACGACATCTTGTGCGTAGCCTGCCTGACGGTCGGTAATATTCATCACCACTATCTGGTAAGGCGCCAGCCAAAGAGGAAATTTACCTTCGTAGTGCTCCACAAGAATCCCGAAAAACCGCTCCACTGAACCCAGTAATGCGCGATGAATCATGATCGGGCGATGCCGCTCTCCATCTTCAGCCACGTATTCCATTTCGAAACGCTCTGGCAGATTAAAATCCAATTGAATCGTGGAGCATTGCCATTTTCGTCCAATCGCATCCTGTATCTTTATATCGATCTTTGGCCCGTAGAAAGCCCCGCCGCCTTGATCGACCGAGTAAGCCAATCCCTTCCTTTCCAGGGCATTGCGCAGCCCCTCGGTCGCTTTGTCCCAAATCGCGTCCGAGCCCACCGCTTTATCAGGCCGGGTGGATAAGTCCACTTCGAAATCTGAGAATCCAAATTTCGAAAGCATCTCAATGGTCAAATCGAGAATGCGCAAAATTTCTTCTTCGATTTGCTCTTCGCGGCAGAAAATATGCGCATCATCCTGGGTAAAGCCGCGCACTCGCATCAAGCCATGTAAAGCGCCTGACATTTCATGCCGGTACACAGTGCCCAGCTCCGCCCAACGCAATGGCAAATCCCGGTAAGAGCGTAGACGATCCTTATAAATCAGCACATGAAAGGGGCAATTCATAGGCTTGAGCTGATACAACTGCCCATCTTCTTCCATCGGTGCATACATGGACTCACTGTAGAATCCTTTATGACCCGAGGTATACCAAAGATCCTCCAATGCGATATGTGGGGTATACAAAAGCTCATAACCAGCTTCCAGGTGTCGTTCTCGCCAGTAATCTTCGATTACCTTACGGATGCGCGCACCTTTCGGGTGCCAGAACACCAGACCACCGCCGGCTTCCTCCTGCAGACTGAACAGATCCAGCTCTTTACCCAAGCGGCGATGATCACGCTTTTCTGCTTCTTCGAGGCGTGTGAGGTACTGCTTGAGTTGTTTTTTGTCGGGCCAGGCTGTGCCATAAATCCGTTGCAGCATCTCATTACTGGAATCGCCTCGCCAATAGGCACCAGCCACTTTGGTCAGCTTGAAAGCACCCAGTTTGCCGGTACTCGGCACATGTGGACCACGACACAGATCAATGAATTCACCCTGCTTATAGAGAGATAACGCCTCTCCCTGCGGTATAGACTCAATAATTTCTGCTTTGTAGTCCTCACCCAAACCACGGAAGAATGCCACCGCCTCATCGCGAGGCATCACCGAACGTTCCACAGGTAAATCACGCTTGACGATTTCCTTCATGCGTTGTTCGATCGCCTCCAGATCCTCTGGAGTAAAGTTGTGATCAACGGCAAAATCGTAATAGAAACCATCCTCGATCACCGGACCGATGGTCACCTGCGCCTCGGGGAACAACTCTTTGACCGCTTGCGCCAATAAATGTGCCGTAGAATGACGAATGACCTCCAGGCCTTCTTCATCCTTGTTGGTCACGATACTCAGCTGCGCATCTTCATCAATTGTGCGCGTAGCATCCACCAACTCGCCATTTACCTTACCTGCCACCGTCGCTTTGGCAAGCCCGGGCCCAATATCTTGGGCAACTTCGAGCACTGTGACCGGATGATCGTACTCACGCTGAGAGCCGTCCGGTAATGTGATCACTGGCATACATCAAATCCCCATGTTCGTGACCACTACCACAGGCCACACACATAAACAAAAAAAGCACCGCCAAGCGATGCTTTACAGCGATACCGGCAACAGGCCAAACAGTGACACCTGCGTGCTGGGTCTACCGCGCTCGTTACCCTGTCTTCTAGCCGCTGAACTCTAACAAAGCCCCCTCAGGCAATCAAGCCATGACTTTGAGAATCAAAGCAAATCGAGGAGGCAGGCTCGATTGATTCTACGTTTGGAACTGTCGAATACTTCGCTATCGCGATCAGGCAAAACCTGTTACGCTCCCTCGGTCCGTGTGGCACTGCCATACTAAGACAACCTAAAGTTAACCACTGGTTATCGGGAGGATCGTGCGAAACGCAATCTTTAGATATGGATTTCTACTGCTTTTCCTTAGCAGTTGCTCAACGCTGCCTGCCATTGATTCCCAACACCTACCCGACTCCGCGCAAGCCGTCAGCAGATCTTACTCATCCCAGCCCCAATCATCGGACTGTTTTTTCACCTACAAAGCCATCATCCAATCTGTTTACGATGGCGACACCGTCACCGCCGATATCGACCTCGGCTTCCACACCTGGATTCATGGCGAAAAGCTGCGCCTGGCCCGTATCAATGCTCCGGAACTCAAAGGAGACGAAAGACCTGCCGGGCTCTTAGCTCGGGATTGGCTGCGTAAACAAATCCTGGGCAAGAGCGTCATCATTCGTACCATTAAAGACAAGAAAGGAAAGTACGGGCGCTACATTGCCGAAATTATCCTCAATGGCAATAACATCAACGATGCATTGGTCCGCAATGGCTATGCGCAGTATAAGGACTACTGAACATAACCCCTGAAGCCTCTGTGCACGCCAGCTACATCGACTTCGCATTCGCGGCAAGTGGTCGGAAGCGTGATCAGAGGATCAGAGTAGGCGCGAATCGAATCAGAATGACTACGCAACCACTGAAGATTGTCGCTGATCAACGCACTGACAATGCGAGCTTAACAGGCTATTGCGAAGATCCGCCACGCAGAAGTGGGCGATTTTGCGCCGCAAGATGCCGTGTTACGGATTGATCAGAGCTGCCTTAATCCTAAAAACCTCAGTTGGGCGCAAAAAAGACGCGTAAGATATTGGTGTGCATGGTGAATCGGAAAAACTCGTGGTCACCTTATTGGTGATGAG
>JANTGD010000100.1 GCA_024763135.1 Thiotrichales bacterium
ACCAGGGCATCTCTGCTGAGGATATCCCTGTCGTCGCATTCTCCGTGGGTGAAGAAGAACTATCCGGTATCGATACCAAGCCCCTTGTAGGCCACCTAGCGGCGTGGAACTATTTCATGAGTGTCGATACACCAGAGAACGAGAAGTTCATTGAAACCTGGCACAAGTTCATTAAGGATGATAAACGTGTCACCAACGACCCCATGGAAGCCACCATGATTGGCTTCAATCTTTGGTCACAAGCGGTGGAAAAAGCCAAGACGACCGAAGTCGATAGCGTACTTGATGCTATTATCGGCCTAAAAACGCCGAACCTGACCGGCGGCACCGCAGAGCTACTGCCTAACCACCACCTGACCAAGCCAGTTTTAATCGGCGAGATTCAGGAAGACGGGCAATTTGAAGTTGTTTGGCAAACCGAGAAAGAAGTACCGGGTGATGCCTGGTCTGACTATCTGCCGGGATCAAAAGATATTATCTCGGATTGGACGGGCAAAAAGACTGGTGGCAAGCCCTGCGGTAACTACAACGTCAAAACCAAAAAGTGCTCTGGACAAAATTATTAATGCCCAGCCTAAGCACCGGCGAGTAACGTTGAAAAATGATGTACCGGCGCAATGCCGGTACCTCAACTTCTCTTGAACAAAATACGCACTATCAACCGACTACTAGTACATCGTCCAGTTTAAAATGACGGACACAGTTGTCCTGTCTACCTTCCTGGATAGGCGCACTTCGCAGGGAATGGTTGTTCCCTCACAAAAGCGTACAACAACGCCGGGATACAGACAGGGCAACCCTTCAGGCGCTTCTGTGATACCGCAACTCGGTGTTGCAGTGCTAGCCAAGGGCGCTGCCATCGCCTGCGCACGGCGCCTTGATGCGCAAGCATCACGAAAACGCTGAGTTCGTCATTTTAAACTGGACGATGTACTAGCAGGTTGTTGAAAAACTCTCAGGTGAGTGCGAGACAAGGCAAAATCTGGAGAAAAAGCGCAGTTTACACGCAGTAAATGAGCATTTTGAGCCAGATTTTAACGCTGGATCGTGCCAGCTGAGAGTTTTTCAACAACCTGCTAGGAGCCTGTCCAAGAATAGAGGGGTAGCGAGGGGGAAGGAAATTTGAGTTGGATGTTTCCCTGATTTGGTGCGGATCGCCTCGCTAGTCAATGAAAATCCGCGGGCACTCCAGCCAAATTCAGCTTTTCCTCACCAAGGTCCCTATTCTCAGACAGCCTCCTAAGCACCACCGAACACAGGCTTTTCTCATTCACAACCAGCTACTGCTGGAATAACAAACGAAACTTATGTACCCACGCACTCAATTCAAACACGATACAGAAAATACTTTCTGGCGGAATTTGAGGCTGTTTGGCCTACTCATCATTTGTACGCTTAACCTGCCCAGTTTAGCAGCTGACATTCCCGCTGCACCAGATAAGGCTGAGGACAAACTGCAATTGACGGGCCAAATCGACACAGAGGATGAATTTTCTCACGCCCTGACACTACTGCGTGGCAAATCGTTTAAAGATAAGCTTAAAGCCATCGATACCCTGGCGGCCTCCCGTAACCCCAAAGCCCTGCATTACCTAAAAGCTTTGCTCGAAGCAAAGCTCTACTATCGAAAAGACGACCAAAAAATAATTATTGCTCGCAGAGCGGACAAAGGTTACGCCCTTATCGATCCAGAATCCGGTGAAAACTTAGGCACCGTCCCAAAACGCGAAATTAAAAAAATCACCCTCAACAACGCCATGCGTCGTGCCTTACGGGAAAAAATCGCCAGCTTGAGCTTGTCTAATCCCGACCCAAACGTTCGCTATGCAGCTGTGGACGAAATGCTCAGCAGCCGAAGCAAAGGATTAGCAGCAACATTAAAAACTCTAATCGACCAAGAAACCAATTCAAAGGTGCGGAAGCTGATGCAGGTTGGCATTGCCCTAGGTGAATTGGATGGCGACAAACCTGCAAAACTCAGCGCACTCGAATACCTCGCGGGTAATCTTCATCCCAGTGTACGCAATCGTATCCAGAGCATGACCGAAGACCCATCAGAGGACCAGGCCGTAGTGACAGCCGCGCGTACTGCACTCAAAAAAATTGAAGATAAGGTTTATTTTTTCAATACGCTCGAAACCTTATTTTTTGGTCTTAGCCTGGGCTCTGTGCTGGTATTGGCTGCCATTGGCCTGGCAATCACCTTTGGTGTTATGGGCGTGATCAATATGGCCCATGGAGAATTGATCATGCTCGGCGCATATACCACTTACCTTATTCAGCAGGCATTTCCAGGATTCAATGACCTCTCAATTTTGCTTGCGATACCCGCTGCATTCATCGTCTCAGGCCTGGTCGGTATCCTGATTGAGCGCAGCATTATCCGTTTTTTGTATGGCCGGCCACTGGAAACACTGCTTGCAACATTTGGAGTAAGCCTGATTCTGCAACAATTAGTACGATCTTTAATTTCTCCTCAGAACGTACCTGTTTCGAATCCTTCCTGGCTTTCTGGATCCCTACAAATCAACAGCGTGTTTTCTCTGACATATAACCGTCTGTACATCATCTTGTTTAGCCTACTGGTGTTTGCTGGGTTGTATCTGATCCTGAAAAACACGCGTCTGGGACTCCAAGTGCGCGCCGTGGCGCAAAATCGTGCGATGGCGCGAGCAATGGGTGTTCGATCCGGGCGAGTGGATGCGCTCACCTTTGGTCTGGGCTCTGGTATCGCAGGTGTCGCAGGTGTTGCTTTGAGTCAGCTGACCAATGTCGGCCCCAATCTTGGTCAATCCTACATTATCGATTCTTTCATGGTCGTAGTTTTTGGCGGGGTAGGCAATCTCTTCGGCACTTTGGTTGCAGGTCTGAGCCTGGGGGTTGCCAATAAAATTTTAGAGCCCTGGGCTGGTGCTGTGCTCGCCAAAATCTTTGTTCTGATTTTCATAATTCTATTTATCCAGAAATACCCCCGCGGCCTCTTCCCGCAAAAGGGTCGCGCGGCGGAGAACTAAGCCATGTTACTCACGCGTATTTTAAAAAACGATCTTGGTGGACAACTACTACTCATCGCTTTACTGATCACCACGGTGACCGTTGCACTGCTGAACCTTGCCGTGCCAGAAGGTCATGCATTGCATATATCAACCTACACTGTCACGTTGCTGGGCAAGTACCTGACCTATGGACTGCTTGCCATTGCCGTAGACCTTGTTTGGGGCTACCTTGGAATTCTCAGCTTGGGACACGGCGCATTCTTTGCACTGGGTGGCTACGCGATGGGCATGTACCTGATGCGCCAAATTGGCGATCGTGGTGTATACGGTAATCCCGATTTGCCGGACTTTATGGTATTCCTCAACTGGCAGGAGCTCCCTTGGTTTTGGCTCGGTTTTGACATGTTTTGGTTTGCCGCCATCATGATTATGCTGGTTCCTGGCCTTCTGGCGTTTGTATTTGGATGGCTGGCATTTCGTTCGCGCGTCACAGGCGTTTATTTATCGATCATTACTCAAGCACTTACCTACGCTTTGATGCTGGCATTTTTCCGTAATGAAATGGGCTTTGGTGGCAACAATGGCTTAACTGATTTCAAAGATATACTGGGTTTCGATTTGCAAGCCGACAGTACCCGCGTCGGTTTGTTTGTGGCATCTGCCCTGGCTCTGGCATTGGGATATCTAAGCTGCCGTTATGTCATGAATTCGCGCCTGGGCCGAGTTGCCGTTGCAATCCGCGACGCGGAAGATCGGACGCGCTTTATCGGTTATCGTGTTGAACACGTAAAACTCTGGATTTTCACCTTCTCAGCCATTCTGGCGGGGATTGCGGGGGCACTCTATGTGCCCCAGGTTGGGATTATTAATCCAGGTGAATTTTCTCCACTCAACTCCATTGAGCTGGTCGTATGGGTTGCAGTCGGCGGTCGTGCCACCTTATTTGGCGCTGTCATTGGTGCAATCGCAGTGAATTACGGAAAGACTTATTTTACCGCGGCAATCCCCGAACTCTGGTTATTTGCACTTGGCGCACTATTCATTCTGGTAACCGTTTTGCTACCCCGTGGTGTTGTTGGGCTCCTGCAACAACTCAAGAGGAAGCAAACGTGAAGCAACTCGATCAAGTCCGCGATACCTTCAATCGCGATCAGGTTTGGCGGTTTCTGCAACCCCGCCCCAAACCTAACGAATTGGACTTAAGTCACGGCGCCATCCTGTATCTGGAATCAATTTCTGTCAGCTTTGATGGCTTCAAAGCTATCGACGATCTTAATTTGTATATCGATGCCGGTGAATTGCGCTGTATTATCGGCCCAAATGGCGCGGGCAAAACGACCATGATGGATATCATCACCGGCAAAACACGTCCGGATACAGGCAGTGCCTACTTCGGGCAACGTATCGACCTGCTCCAAATGACTGAACCTGAAATCGCGCAATTGGGCATTGGGCGTAAATTCCAAAAACCGACAGTATTCGAGCACCATAGTGTTTTCGAGAATCTCGAATTAGCCATGGACAGCGACAAGCGCGTTTGGCCGACACTCTTTGCAAAACTCAGCGACGAGCAACGCAGCCGAATCGAAGAGGTCATGGAAATCATTGGACTGCAGAAGCAATCATCCCAGCTTTCGGGGTCTCTTTCGCACGGTCAAAAACAATGGCTGGAAATAGGTATGCTGCTCATGCAAAACCCACTTTTGCTGCTTGTGGATGAACCTGTCGCCGGTATGACGCATCAGGAAATGGACCGCACGGCCGAACTGCTCACGTCCCTTGCGGGCAGACATTCGGTGGTTGTAGTAGAGCATGATATGGATTTTGTACGCTCGATCGCACGCAAGGTAACGGTCCTGCATCAGGGCAGTGTTCTAGCCGAAGGCAGCATGGACGAAGTGCAGAACGACCCGCGTGTTATCGAAGTTTACCTGGGGGAATGAGCATGCTGCAGATCGAGTCGCTCAATCATTACTATGGAGAGAGTCACACGCTTTGGGACTTATCGTTAGACGTACCCGACGGGCAATGCTCAGTATTAATGGGACGCAATGGTGTTGGCAAAACCACTACGCTCGAATGCATTATGGGCCTGCAACCGGTACGCTCTGGTAAAATACTGTATGCGGGAAATGATTTACTCAAAGTTGCCGCAGAGCAGCGCGCATCGCTGGGTATCGGCTATGTTCCGCAGGGAAGGCAGATTTTTCCACTGCTGACGGTTGAGGAAAATCTCGAAATCGGACTACCCGCACGGCGAGACAAACTCAATCGTATCCCAGGCTTCATTTTTGAGCTTTTTCCTGTACTTAAAGAAATGCTGGGCCGCAGGGGCGGAGACTTGTCCGGGGGACAACAACAACAACTGGCCATCGGTCGGGCGTTGGTAACCGATCCCAAACTGTTGATACTTGACGAACCGACTGAAGGCATCCAACCAAACATCGTGCATGAGATTGGGGATATAATTATCAAGCTTAATCGGGAAATCGGCTTGACCGTACTGCTCGTTGAGCAAAAATTACCCTTTGCCCGCAAAGTAGGCGATCGTTTTTGTATTCTCGATCGTGGTCGTCACGTCGCCGCAGGAGCAATGAATGAGCTGAGCGATGAACTCATTGCACACTATCTGACTGTATGACCCGCTTTATTTTCGGCAGCTGAAATACATGTAGCATCAATGTTGAATCAGGAGCATTTTCAATGAAACCCCTCATAGTTGCAGCATCCTCTCTATTTCTGATCACCGGCGAAGCACTCGCACACCCCGGGTTGACAGCGCACCCGCAGGTCAACGGGGTGTTTGTACATGTTGCCATGCATTTACTTGCGAGCGCACCGATTGCCCTTACCCTTTACACTGTAATGCGATGGTTTCGAAAGCACATCATGCCCCGACGTTAAGCGCTGGCAATTGAAGGTGAATCAGTCATAGGATTGTTTAAGAGATCGTTACTTAGATGACTGTGCGAGCGAAACGCGATACCGCGCAGATGGGCTGGCAGGCCGAACTCATGCTCGGGCTTGCTAAGCGCGGCGACAAAACAGTTCTGGCGCAACGGCGACAACGTGGCCCGCTGGCCGTACAGCGCCCATTTTATCCAGAAGGCGCGGTCTGCCATTTGTACCTTTTACACCCCCCAGGGGGTGTAGTTGGCGGAGATCAACTGTCTATTTCAACGACTGTAGCGCAAGATGCCGCAGCTGTAGTCACCACCCCTGGCGCCACCAAGTTTTATCGATCTGCCGGAGCAAACGCCACTCAAAAACAACAGCTCCAAGTCGCCGCCGGCGCTAGCCTGGAATGGTTACCACAGGAGAATATTTTCTTTCCTGGGGCGCTGGCTACGATCCAGACTGAAATTCACCTGACATCAGGCGCCCACTTTTTCGGCTGGGAAATGCATTGTTTGGGTCGTCCTGCCAATCGAGAACGCTTTGACAGCGGCCGCTTAGAGTTCCAACTCAACGTATTTCGGGATGACACTCCCTGGCTGCTCGAACGCTTTTTACTCACCGACCCTGCGGAACTCGACGCACTCTCTGGATTGAGAGGTTTTCCTGTGTTTGCAACCTTACTGGCCAACGATGTCGATCAGACATTACTCGAGCAGATGCAAAGCCAGTTTGGACACCTGGAGCTGGCATGCATCGGGTTCACGCTTCTCGATGATCTTCTCATCTGTCGCTACCTGGGGGAGTCTACCGAGCAAGCTCGCCAAATTTTCATTCAGATCTGGCAAACTCTACGCCCACATCTCATCCAGCGCGCGGTTTGTATGCCACGCATCTGGGCAACCTGAAGATCCAACCGAGGAGACGCAATCCATGGAGCTGACTCCCAGAGAAAAAGACAAGCTCTTACTGTTTACCGCCGCACTACTCGCCGAACGACGTAAAGAGCGGGGCTTAAAGCTAAACTACCCAGAAGCCGTTGCCTTCATCAGTGCCGCCATTCTGGAAGGCGCCCGAGAAGGCAAAAGTGTTGCGGAACTCATGGACTATGGACGCACCCTGCTCACCGCAGAGGAAGTCATGGAGGGTATTCCAGAAATGCTACATGAAGTCCAGGTCGAAGCGACTTTTCCCGATGGCACTAAATTGGTTACTGTTCACAACCCTATTGTCTGAGGCCCCTATGACTCCAGGTGAAATCATCGTCAGCGATGGCAACATCGAACTCAACGCAGGGCGCAAAACCCTGAAACTGCAGGTCGCCAATACCGGAGACCGGCCGATCCAAGTCGGCTCGCACTATCATTTCTATGAAACCAATGATGCCTTGCAATTCGATCGCGCACCTACCAAAGGCTTTCGACTGAATATTCCAGCAGGTACTGCGGTTCGCTTTGAACCAGGGCAGACTCGGGAGATCGAATTGGTCGCATACGCAGGTGCGCGCACAATCTACGGCTTCAAAGGAAAAATTATGGGACCGCTCGGAGACTGACGATTATGGTAAAGATATCCAGACAGGCATACGCCGAAATGTACGGACCAACCACCGGCGACCGAGTTCGCTTGGGAGATACCGAATTGTTCATAGAGGTCGAGAGAGACCATACGATTTATGGAGATGAAGTTAAATTCGGGGGCGGTAAGGTCATTCGCGATGGTATGGGCCAAAGTCAACGTGTTGCGGCTGAGGTGGTCGACACCGTCATCACCAACGCGCTGATTCTCGACTATTGGGGGATCGTTAAGGCCGATGTAGGGATAAAGAACGGACGCATCGCAGCAATCGGTAAGGCCGGTAACCCTGACGTACAACCGGGTGTGGACATTATTATCGGTCCCGGCACGGAAGCCATCGCAGGCGAAGGCCAAATTCTCACTGCCGGCGGCATTGACTCACATATCCATTTTATTTGCCCCCAGCAAGTCGAAGAAGCTTTGATGTCCGGCATTACGAGCATGCTCGGTGGCGGAACAGGACCAGCCACGGGCACCAATGCGACAACCTGTACCCCTGGGCCCTGGCATCTCCATCGAATGCTCCAGGCATCCGAAGAACTACCTATGAATCTCGGATTTCTTGGTAAGGGCAATGCAAGCTTGCCCCAAGCCTTGACCGAACAGATCGAAGCCGGGGCGATTGGTTTAAAATTGCATGAAGACTGGGGCACGACACCCGCGGCCATCGACAATTGCCTGGATGTTGCAGAGGCGACCGATACCCAAGTTGCGATACACACCGACACACTGAACGAGTCGGGATTTGTAGAAGATTCTCTAGCCGCGATGCGCGGACGTACAATTCATACTTATCATACAGAAGGCGCGGGTGGCGGACATGCACCCGATATTATCAAAGCGGCCGGGGCACCCAATGTGCTGCCCTCCTCTACCAATCCCACACGGCCCTATACCGTTAATACCGCAGACGAACATCTGGACATGCTCATGGTCTGTCATCACCTCGATCCGAATATTGCCGAGGACGTCGCTTTCGCCGAATCACGGATCCGTCGGGAGACCATCGCTGCTGAAGATATCCTGCATGATCTGGGGGCATTCTCCATGATCGCTTCAGATTCCCAGGCGATGGGCCGCGTTGGTGAAGTGATTACCCGAACTTGGCAAACCGCCCACAAAATGAAAGTACAACGCGGCAGCTTGGCCCCAGATCCCGCCACGCATGATAATTACCGCGTACGCCGCTATATCTCCAAATACACCATCAATCCTGCCATTACACATGGTATCTCTCACGAAGTGGGATCGATCGAGGTCGGTAAACTGGCCGATCTGGTGCTATGGAAACCCGCATTCTTTGGTGTCAAACCCAGCATGATTATCAAGGGAGGTGCGATTGTCGCAGCTCCAATGGGTGATCCAAATGCGTCGATTCCCACCCCACAGCCCGTGCACTACCGCACTATGTTCGGGGCTCTGGGAGGTGCCCGCTCAGCAACCCGCATGACCTTTATGTCTCAGGCAGCCATCAAAGCGGGGCTTGCAGACCAACTTGGTCTGCAATCACTGATTGGTGAAGTCAAAGAGTGTCGCAACATCAGTAAGCGCTCCATGATCCTAAATGAATATCTACCAACCATCGACGTAGATCCGCAAACTTATGAAGTACGAGCCGATGGTCAACTTTTGGTGTGCGATCCAGCCGATGAATTGCCACTAACACAACGCTACTTTTTATTTTAAAATTTTTCTTTATGCTCAAGTTATTAGAAAAAAATATTACATGCCCGGAACCGGATGGCTATCTCACTCTACGCTTCGAACAACGCATTAAAAGTCGTCTGAAAGTCACCCTGGATGATGGACGCGAGGCAGGCATCTTCCTGGAGCGAGGTCAGATATTGAAAAACGGGGATTGTCTGCGCGCTGACAATGGCGAATGGATACAGGTATTGGCAGCACCCGAAACCGTAAGTACAGTACAGTGCGATGATCCCTTATTACTCGCACGAGCCTGTTACCATTTGGGGAACCGGCATGTACCACTGCAGATAACATCTACTTGGCTGAGATATCAGCATGACCATGTACTTGACGAACTGCTGCGCGGGCTGGGCCTGACCGTTGCAACAGAACAAGCGCCTTTTGAACCAGAACCAGGCGCTTATGGCGGTACCACCCATCGACATACCCATACCGGCCATTCTCATCATTAGGAACCTGTCCAGGAATTAGAGGAAGCTCTGATCAATTCGTAAAAAGGCATCTTGCGACGCAAAATCGTCCACTGCTGCGTTGCGGATCTTAGCAATAGCCAGCTATTACGCGCAATCCGCGCCTTGAACCTAGATCCCGCAGTTGGATCACGAAAGTCCACGCAAGCCTTTGACGGAATCAAGGCTGTTGAAAAACTCTCAGGTGAGTGCGAGACAGGGCAAAATCTGGAGAAAAAGCGCAGTTTACACGCAGTCAATGAGCATTTTGAGCCACAATTAACGCTGGATCGTGCCAGCTGAGAGTTTCTCAACAACCTGCTAGGCTGAACTGGACGATTTTTCACCACAATCCGCTCGCGCCAGAATTAATCTGAGCTTCCTAGTACATCGTCCAGTTTAAAATGACGGACTCAGCGCTTTTGTGATGCTGCGCATCAAGGCGCAGTGCGCAGGCAATGGCCGCGTCCTTGGCAAGCACTGCAAC
>JANTGD010000101.1 GCA_024763135.1 Thiotrichales bacterium
GATTGGACCCCGACAGGACGCAGAAAGAACACGACCAAGCGCCCAAATAGCGTGGCGAGATGCAGAAACTGGGGATCCAAACTGTTGACACAGGCGTAATGCGGATTCAAGCCCGTATTGTTGTGTACATCTACGCTCGCAAACACATGACGCTGCGCCATGGTCTCAACCACCATGTTGGCCATGTCCGTTTCTCCACAAGCCGGCAACTCCGTACCCGGCCAGATGCGATTAAAATCCGGTTGCCCGTCCAGTCGGCGCAGCCCTGCAGCGGCGGCAGACACATTACCAATAAATATCGACAATGCGCGTGGCAGCATCTGCTCCTGGTAGTCACGCAGCAGGCGCTGTACAGCCTCCAGGCCCGTTGTTTCATTCCCATGCAGCAATACCGAGACAAACAGCGGTTCCTCGCGGCGCCCGGGTAAATGAATCAGCGTCGGCTTGCCGAGCAAACCGAGGAGGTCCCGCGCCGAAGCTTGCAAAAACCCCTCCGGCACATAGTTGATTTCATTAAACATGGCCAACCGGCCATTGATGAACGGGCCTGCCCCCTTGTTGATTGGCATGATAGACCGAGGTCATAAGCTCGAAGTCTCCAGAATGTTGTTGCAAAAATTGCCGCTGCCATTGGGCTCCGGTTTGGCCTGTTTCGATACGTTCGGCAATGATGCAAAGGTTGTGTTCAATCTCGGCTTCACTGATGCCGAGAGACTGCAGTCCTTCCCGTGCCTGTGGAATCAACCACTGGCAAACTAGCTGGCTGAGCGTGATGCGCTGACCATTCTGCCAGCGCACATGGGTGCCTAGGCCGGTCTTGGCCGCTTGGTAAAAATTATCCCGCGCGCTCGCAAAGTCGAGAGGAAGTGACCGATCCGGACGTGCATGGAACGCCACGAGACCATAGTAAAATGCCGCATTGGCCAGCATATCGGCCACCGTGGGTCCGGTGGGGATGACGCGGTGTTCGATCCTGAAATGTGGCGTACCCTCGGGATCGAATCCCACCAGAGGCCGATTCCAACGCCAGATCGTGCCATTGTGTAAGCGCAAATGGCTCATCGACTCCACTGGCGTATCGAACAAGCGAGGCAGCAACACCGGAAAATGCTCCAGATTCTCGTTGAAACATTCGAGGATCGAATGGCGCGCATAACCCGAACCAAAGCTGACCCGACGCAGCGGCCCCTGAGCCACACCGCGATACCCTCCGACCTCGATGGCCTGCTCAAACAAGGGGATGCGCGTTTCATCCCATAGATCACGGCCAAACAGGTACGGGGAATTACCCGCCACCCCCACACTGGCAAAGGACAGGGCGATCGCGGCATTGTAATAACAATGGGCACGCTCAAAAGGCACCTGTAAATGCAGCTGGAACGAGGTTGTCGCTGCTTCAAGCATCACGTCGTTGTGATCGTACTGCAAATGCTCACGCCCAACGATATCGAGATGCACGGGACGCCCGCGAAAGCGTAAAATCTGCTCATTCAGCGCCCGGTAGCGATTGAGCGGTGTCATATTCTTGAGATTCAACTGGTCACGTCGCAAGGTCGGCAAAATGCCAATCATGACGAGGTGCTCGCCACGCGACTCCGCCAACGCTGATACACGCTGGAGAAAGGCATCCAGATCCCGCTGCATTGTATCCAGAGCACCCCGTTGCAAGGGTAAGGGAGGATAGTTCAGCTCGATATTGAACAGCGCAAGCTCGGGCGTTGCCAGGGGATCATCGAGCGCAGTGAGGAAAGCCGTGTTATCGGGAGTCGCCTGCATCGCGGCATCCACCAACCAGGCTTCGACTTCATACCCCGCCAAGTTGCCCTGATGTGAACAGGCCCCATTGGTATAGCAGGCATTCAGCCACTGCGTCTCTTCCCGCAACCGTGCCAAGAACTCTGAAAAGTCCTCCTCGCTGAAATGCGCACTGCTGATTTCCTGCCCCATTGGGTTGTCTTTGGCCTATTTATCGTTTGTTTCGGATACGTTGTAAGCCACGTCTGTTCCCCAGAAGGTGCGGCTCGCCGGGAATGGCTCCTCCTTGCCAAGAGACGCAACCGCGATGAATACTCAGAAACCCACTGAACGAGGCTTTACAATGGATTATAACTACTCAGGGTGTTGCTCCATTCATTTTGCCCAAAGGAGGGCAGAAGCCCACCCCTGGATTATCCGCTTAGTGTCCCATTTGCCGAATGCCCGCTAACAGCCAGTCTGCCTGTGGTTCATTCAGCGGATGCTCCACATGCCAGATCTCTGCGAATTGCTCGGGCAAATAACCTTCGGTTTGTTCCTCTCCCTGAAACAATATGGCCGCAACGACCTTATCTCCATCTTGCAACAGATCGAGTAACTGCGCCTGCAACGCAGTAATCTCACTATTCGGCTCATGAGCTGCCTTCGTTTGTAGCTGCTGTTGCAGTGCTGCAAAGAATTCGGGCGTCGTGTACTGCCGAATTTCATCGAGATCACGTCGCTCCCAGGCACGATGCAGCGCACGAAAATGTTGCTCCACTTCGCTCATGAATGTCTGCTCATCGAACCAAGCTGGCGCAATGGAAAGCTTGTCACCTTTGAGTCCTGAACCAATTTCGGGAACCGCAAAACCATCTGCAGCTTGTGGGTGACTCGGTGTCTCGTGACTGGATGAGCCAGAATAACTGCTGGGTCCGCCCGCGGGGGCTTCACGCCGGTAAGCCGGAGCTGGGCGGCGCAATGCGCGCATCAGCCATATGCCGCCGAAGACGAGACCACCGATCAGCAGAATATCGAATAGATTGATGCCCTCGAACGCGCCGCCAAACAACATGGCGCCCAGCAATCCGCCAGCCGCCAGCCCCATGAGTGGGCCCGCCCAGCCTCCTCGACGCCCAGGTTGCTGCGCACCAGGCTTTGCTTCACGCGCAGGCGAGGCGACATCGTTACGCTTGGGTGCTGCCAGTGGTTTCGCCTGGCGGGAATAGTTATAGCTCTTACCAAAGCTCATGCCTCCGCCGAGGCGTTTGGCTTCGACCGGCGTCGTCGTCAACAACAAAGTTGCGCCCAGTAAGACGGAGAACGCACCAGTCAATAACAGTTTGATCTTCACAATAAAGATGCTCCATTGAACAATAGAGCCTTAACCATAGGGGCGCCCCACAGAGAAAGCAAGAAGCCCCACCGCGTCTTCTTAGTATCGTGTTTCACAAATCCAGGATTAAGAAAGTCAGCTCAGCTGAGTGATCAATAACGCCGGGCGACGGATTGCTGCGCCAGCCCCATGAGTGACACACGATAAGGTGACTCCGGCAAATCCCGCAGTGCTGCCGACGCCTTCTGCGCCTCTGTCTCGGCTACCTGACGGGTGTAGTCGGTCGCCTTGGTCGCATGAATCACCTCCAAAACAGGCTCTATATACTCTCGCCCCCCTTGCTCAATGGCGCTACGAATCACTTCAGCCTGCGCGTCACTGCCCATGCGCATGGCGTAAATCAATGGCAGCGTGGGCTTACCTTCTTCAAGGTCGTCACCGAGTGACTTGCCCAGTTCCTCTTCGGTGGATTCGTAGTCCAGCACATCGTCAATCAACTGAAACGCGCAACCGAGATGCATGCCATACTCTGCAAGGCTCTGCTCGATCGCCGGAGACTGCTGGCCGAGTACTGCCCCTAACCGGGTTGCTGCTTCGAAAAGCTTGGCGGTCTTGGCGTAAATCACATCGAGATAGCGTTGCTCGCTCGTATCGGGGTCATGAATATTGAGCAGCTGCATGACTTCACCTTCAGCAATCGTGTTGGTGGTATGTGAGAGAATCTCCATGACGCGCATTTCGCCGACTTCGACCATCATTTCGAAGGATCGGGAATACAAAAAATCGCCGACCAGTACCGCCGCTTCATTCCCCCACACCGCGTTCGCGGTATCCTGTCCGCGGCGCAGTTTAGAATCATCCACAACATCATCGTGCAGCAAAGTTGCAGTATGAATGAACTCGATGATCGCAGCCGTCAGGTGAGCCTGCGGATCGAGTGCCTGGCAAGCCCCCGCCGCAAGCAGTACCAATGCAGGGCGAACGCGTTTGCCACCGCTATTGACGATATAATGGCCCATTTGATTGACCAGAACGACGTCCGATGCCAACCGCTCGACAATCAATCGATTGACCGCCTGCATATCGTCCGCAATGAGATTGAGAGGTGCTGAGGAGTCCATGGGACGCGACACTAGCCATTCGTGTGACGAGGGTCAAGCATTTCCCACGTTGCACCACATCTGACCAGTTATCGGCCAAAGGGGCAGCATTGAGCAAAAAACTCTTGAAATCGTCAGCCATTGTGAGCGGCATGACCCTTATTTCGCGGTTAATGGGCTTTGTGCGCGATATGGTCATTGCGATCAGCTTTGGCGCAACGGGGATGACCGATGCCTTCTTTGTCGCGTTTCGTATTCCCAATTTGCTGCGCCGTATGTTTGCCGAAGGCGCGTTTGCTCAGGCCTTTGTTCCGGTATTTACCGAATATCGCAACCGCCGCAGCCCCGCCGAGCTGCGTGACCTGGCCGATCATGTCAGCGGCGCTCTGTTACTGGTCCTATCGCTGATCACCCTCTTCGGCATTCTCGCAGCACCGCTACTGATCTGGCTCTTCGCCCCCGGTTTTGGGGACACACCCGACCAGCAGGCACTTGCCACCTGGATGCTACGGATTACCTTCCCCTATGCCTTATTTATCTCCCTGACCGCGCTCGCCGGCGGCATACTCAACAGTTTCGAACGTTTCGCCGTCCCCGCTTTCACCCCTGTGTTTCTCAATCTGTGCATGATTGCCGCGGCGCTATGGCTCGCACCGCGCATGGCCGAACCGGTCACCGCACTCGCCTGGGGCGTCTTCGCGGCAGGGGTGGTGCAATTGGCATTTCAACTGCCCGCACTCTATCGCATCGGCCTGATGCCACGGCCGCGCTTGCGCTGGGCGCACGCTGGCGTCAAACGCATTACGCGACTCATGCTGCCCGCACTATTTGGTTCCTCCGTGGCACAGCTCAATATGTTGCTCAATACAATCATCGCCTCATTCTTAGTAACCGGGAGTATCTCCTGGCTCTATTTTTCTGACCGCTTCGTGGAATTGCCCCTGGCGCTCTTCGGCATTGCACTGAGCACCGTGATCTTGCCCAAACTTTCCAAAGAACATGCCACGGCAACACCCGATGCGTTCAGCGCCACCCTCGACTGGGGATTACGCTTGGGCCTGTTGATTGCCCTGCCCGCTACCCTCGGCCTCATGCTGCTCGCCGGGCCCATCATCGCCACGTTATTGCAGTATCAATCATTCACCGCTTTTGAAACGCGCATGGTAGCGATTGCGCTTGCCGTCTATGCCATGGGGCTGCCTGGTTTCGTCCTGGTCAAAGTGCTTGCGCCGGGTTTTTTTTCACGCCAGGACACCACGACGCCGGTGCGAATCGGATTAGTCGCAATGGCAGCCAACATGCTTTTCTACGCGGTGATTGCCGTCCCTTGGATACTGTTTCACGGTCCCGCGCCACACGCTGCGCTCGCGTTTTGCACCGCGGCCGCATCGTTTGTCAATGCTGGCCTGTTATGGCGGCGTCTGCGTCACGACAAGGTGTACCGCCCCAGGCCGGGTTGGGTTACGCTGGCTTGGCGTGTCAGCACCGCACTGATCGCCATGGGCCTACTGCTCACCTGGCTCACTCCCCCCCTTGCCGCCTGGGAGCACTGGAGTATGCTGCATCGCGGTCTCGTCCTCGCTGGACTCATCGGCGGTGCTGCATGTGCGTATCTCCTAAGCCTCTGGCTGGTAGGTCTGCGGCCGAGAGACGTGTTGCGATCTACCGCATAACGGAGGTTCAGGTATAATTTCGCGCTTTTCGAACCACCACCTGGAATGACTGACACATGAAGCTGATCCGTGGGCTGCACAACCTGCGACCGGAGCACCGCGGCTCGGTGGCGACTATCGGCAATTTCGATGGTGTCCATCGCGGCCACCAAGCCGTTATCCACAGCCTAAAAGCACGCGGGGCAGCACTCGCCTGTCAAACCACCGTCATCACCTTCGAACCCTTGCCACACGAATTCTTTCTACGCGAGCATGCCCCCGCGCGCCTCAGCTCACTCCGCGAAAAATACGCGTATTTTCAGGAACATGGGGTAGATCAACTGCTGTGCTTGCCATTCAATGCGCAACTCAGCGGGCTCAGCGCAGAACAGTTCATCCAACAAATTCTGGTTGCGGGTCTTGCCGTCAAGCATCTGGTGGTGGGAGACGATTTCCGCTTTGGGAAAGGCCGTAGCGGGGATTTTCATCTGCTCGTCAGAGCAGGCCAGGAGCACGGCTTCGATGTCGTCGACACCCATACCTTACAGGCGGACGATGCGCGTATCAGCAGCACTCGCATTCGCGCCGCGCTGGCTGCTGGCGATCTGACGACTGCCGGTTCACTGCTTGGACGTCCTTACGCCATGTGTGGACGCGTCATCCAGGGTGACCAACGCGGGCGAACGATTGGTTTCCCCACCGCCAATATCCGTATCCACCGCCCGATTTCCCCCTTACATGGAGTCTATGCGGTCGAGGTCGAGGGGATCGGCTACGGTGTCACCAATGTCGGGACACGCCCAACGGTGGACGGCAACGCATTTTTGATCGAAACTCACGTGCTGGACTTTAGCGGCGACCTCTACGGACAACGGCTTTCGATCCGCTGGCTCAAGCATCTCCGTGGCGAAATGAAATTTGCCTCTCTCGATGAACTCAAACAACAGATTGCGCGCGATATCCAGGCAGCGCGGCAATTTTTTGAACAGGAACTGCAGTGACCGACTACAAGCACACGCTGAATCTTCCCAAAACTAACTTTCCCATGCGCGGCAACCTCGCTAAGCGAGAGCCGGAAATGCTCCAACGCTGGGAAGCTGAGCAACGCTATGCCCAGCTGCGTGCCCTCACCGCTGGCCGCCCGGTTTTTACGCTGCACGATGGCCCGCCTTACGCCAATGGTGACATTCATATCGGCCATGCGGTGAATAAGATTCTCAAGGATATGATCGTCAAGGCCAAAACACTCAGTGGCTACGACGCGCCCTATGTGCCAGGTTGGGACTGCCATGGCCTGCCCATTGAGCTCAAAGTCGAACAGCAAGTTGGCAAAGTCGGCGCGCAAGTGGATGCCAAAACCTTTCGCGAGCACTGCCGCGCCTATGCAGCCTCACAAGTCGCGGGGCAAAAAACAGATTTCAAACGCCTGGGAGTGATGGGGGATTGGGACCACCCCTATCTCACCATGGACTTCAAAACAGAAGCCAATATTATCCGCGCGTTGGGCCAGATCATCGCCAATGGACACCTCACCAAAGGCGAGAAACCCGTGCACTGGTGCGTAGACTGTGGTTCTGCGCTGGCCGAGGCCGAGGTCGAATACGAAGATAAGGTCTCTTACGCCATCGATGTCCGCTTTGAAGTGGTCGATCGCGAATCCTTTTTGCAACACTGTGACATCGATGGTGAGCTCGGTCCGGGCCCGGTATCGTTGGTCATCTGGACCACCACACCCTGGACTCTGCCAGCCAACCAAGCAGTGGCCCTGCACCCTGACCTGGAGTATGTACTGTTGGAAACCGGCGGGGAATATCTGCTACTGGCCGAAGCACTCTATCAAACTGCGCTCGAACGCTACGAGCTGGACGATTTTCAGATCGTAGGACGCTGCCGGGGCGCGCAACTCGAACATCAACAACTCAAGCACCCGTTTTACGAACGCCAGGTGCCGGTCATCCTGGGCGATCACGTCACTACCGAGGCCGGTACGGGTGCGGTGCACACCGCACCGGGGCATGGTCAAGAGGACTACGCGGTGGGGTTGAAATACGCTTTGCCGGTAGACAATCCAGTTGGACCCGATGGCCGTTTTCTGCCCGATACCCCGTTGTTTGCGGGCGAATCGGTGCATAAAGCCAACCCGCATGTGCTCGAGGTCCTTAAAGAACAGGGCGCGCTACTCAACGAAGCCAAACTCAAACACAGCTACCCACATTGCTGGCGACATAAGACACCCATTATCTTCCGCGCAACGCCACAGTGGTTCATCAGTATGGACCAAAACCATCTCCGCGATGCCGCCCTGGAAGAAATTCGGAATGTCGAATGGATGCCTGGCTGGGGCGAAGCGCGTATCTACGGTATGGTAGAAAACCGACCCGACTGGTGCATCTCGAGACAGCGCAACTGGGGGGTACCCATCGCACTGTTCGTGCACAAACACACGCACGCGCTCCATCCAGATACGCCCGCGTTGATCGAAGCAGTCGCACAACGCGTGGAACTGGCTGGGATTGACGCCTGGTTCGAACTCGACCCCGCCGAACTCCTCGGTGACGACAGCGATGACTATGTCAAAGTCCCGGATACACTGGATGTTTGGTTCGATTCAGGCGTCACGCATTATACGGTTCTGCAGCAACGCGAAGCCCTGCAACTGCCCGCAGATTTGTATCTGGAGGGTTCAGACCAACATCGCGGCTGGTTTCAATCTTCACTATTGAGTGCCGTCGCAATGCGTGACAAGGCTCCCTACATCAGCGTCCTCACACACGGCTTCACCGTGGATGCCAAGGGCGAGAAAATGTCCAAATCGCGCGGGAATGTGGTTGCGCCGCAAAAAGTGATTAAAACGCTGGGTGCGGACATCCTGCGTCTGTGGGTCGCCTCCTGTGACTATAGCCGCGAGATGACCGTTTCCGATGAGATTCTCAAACGCACCGCAGATGCTTACCGACGCATGCGCAATACTGCGCGTTTCCTGCTTGCAAACCTGCACGATTTCGAGCCTGAGCAACACCGCTTGCCCCTGGAGGAGCTGGTGCCCCTCGATCGTTGGATCGTCGGCCAAACCGCCGAGCTACAGGCCAAAATTCTCGAGGCCTACGATGGCTATCAATTCCACCTGATCTATCAACAGCTGCTGAACTACTGCACCGTAGAACTGGGCAGCTTCTACCTTGATGTCATCAAAGATCGCCAGTACACCTGCAAACAAGAGAGCCATGCCCGGCGCTCCACCCAAACCGCCATGTACCACACCCTGCTCGCGCTGACCCGCTGGATGGCTCCAATCCTCACCTTTACGAGCGAAGAAATCCAGCAGGCGACACCGGGAGATCGGCCGGCTTCGGTGTTCCACACGCTCTGGTACGACCAGCTTGCGCCTCTCCCGGCAGACGCCAAGCTTGGCAATGCCTTTTGGAATACGCTACTTGAAGTCCGCGACGCAGTCGGCCCGGTGATCGAAGCACTGCGTGCCGACAAGGTGATCGGCTCCTCACTCGATGCCGAGGTCATCTTGTATTGCGATGCATCGTTGCTAGCGCTGCTCGCTCAACTCGAGGATGAACTGCGCTTTGTGCTCATCACGTCCTATGCGCGACTTGCGCCACTGGAGGAAAAACCCGCAGTTGTCGATACCCACAAACTTTCCACTGGTGAATCGCTCGCAGTCTCCGCCACCGCAAGCGAACATCCCAAATGCGTGCGTTGCTGGCACCACCGCGCCGATGTCGGACACAATCCGGAACATCCCGAGTTATGCGGACGGTGTATCGAAAACGTCAGCGGAGCAGGCGAGGTGCGCCACTATGCTTAGATGGCTGGGTGTTTCAGCTGCAGTAATCGCCCTGGATCAGGCCAGCAAGATCGCTGCAGACCGGCTGTTGGAAATTCACCAAAGCGTCCCGGTCATACCCGGCTTCTTCGATCTGACGTTGGCCTATAACAAGGGCGCCGCATTCAGCTTTTTGAGTGACGCCGGTGGCTGGCAGCGCTGGTTGTTTACAGCACTCGCACTAGGTGTCAGCCTGGCCCTGATCCTCTGGATCAAGCGTCTGCCGCGAGACGAGCGCCTCTTGCCCCTCGGGCTCTCCATGATACTCGGCGGCGCGCTCGGCAATGTCATTGATCGACTGATCTACGGACATGTCATCGATTTCATCCACTGGTACTACCGAAGTTTCAGCTGGCCGGCCTTCAACCTCGCGGATTCAGCCATTAGCATCGGAGCAGTTCTGCTGATCATCCACACCCTGTTCTTTGC
>JANTGD010000102.1 GCA_024763135.1 Thiotrichales bacterium
TCCCCATGTGCTTGACGACAGCGATCAACAACAACTAATATTCTGTGCCCTATGCCGATTCTTTTCTTGGAATCGCTCAGGCCTCTATCTTATTTGGCCCAGTAATAATACGAACTATTCCATATGGATTTTTATAGAACTGATCATATCATTAAATGAATAGGGCGCCGCCGCAATATTGGAAATAGCACTTCCGGGACCGAACCCCCCACCTTGAAGCACCCCGCCAGAATAATTTGAATGTTGATAGAAATCACATACCCAACCATGCCGATAATCTTCTCCGGCATAGACTCTAAACGATGATACCTTATCATTAAATCCAACCCTATTTAAGTTAGATTCGCTAGCCAATATATCCCTGTATTGCCCTTCGTAGTTAACATGCTCATATATTCTGACTCTCAATCTAGCATTGATACTCGGTTGAGGGTTATATGGAAGGATATCAGCGGAAGATATCTTATCCCCAAAAGAATGTGGTTGCACATGAATATTCCGATAATAACCAGGCCCTAAATCTAGATAGCCCCCTCTAAAGTTAATATGCTGGTAAAATCTGAATTTATCCCCTAATTGATAATGGTTCCCCTTGTACACGATAATTGATGACACTTTATCGTTAAATCCTATCTCCGAAACAAAATTCCTTACATCCCCTATGATATATCGGTACTGTCCATGGAAGCCCACATGTTCGAATACCTTTCCAATTAGTCTAGACATAATCAATTTCCTGTCAAAGTTCAAAATAAGACTATATACAGAGAATAGGTCAAATAGGAGCAACTCTTAAATCCCCCTTCGACCTAATCAGTTACTGTCATCCTGTTCGATTAATATCTCACAAAAAGGCTTACGAAAAACTTACAGATCTCTCTATCGCTCGACTATTATCCCGACCTATAAATAGATAGCTGACCCTCATCCATTGGACCGTGATTGGACAGACATAAGTGCTTTCCTGCATAATGAGCCATGGGCTCGAGAGAAAAGCAATGAGACGAAGAGACGGGCCCAGAGGAAAAAAAGGGTACACCGTAAAGACTCGCTACCGGTGACTCGCCAGTGCCAGTTGCTGAAGCTGCCGAACTCAACCTTCTATCACGTACCAAGACCGGTCTCTGACCAGGCACTCGCATTGATGAAGTTAATCGATCGCTACCACCTCAAGTATCCATTCTGAGGCAGTCGGCGCCTACGTGACTGGCTCGAGCGTGAAGGCCATTAGGTCAATCGCAAGAGAGTCCAGCGCTTGATTCGTATCATGGGCTTGGCTGCCTTGTATCCCAAGCGCAATCTGGATTGGTGAATAAAGCGCACAAAGTACATCCCTATCTTCTTAAGAATGAGGTTATCAACGCACCCAACCGGCCGTGGGCCACTGATATTACCAATAGTGTGCCCAAACTTCGTAGGTATCATTGATGATGCTGTCGAAGCTTGAGCATGTTTGGAAAACATCCGAGCTTGCAAAGGAAGCAATAAATCGGATACCTCCTTTCTGCTATGAGAAAGCAAGAGCCGAAGCGACATTGACCTGCGGTTCATTCGCAGGGTGACGGAGCCCGTGGGAAACGGAGTGTGACCTCTTGATCCTTGAGCCTGATAGGCTTTTATCCAACGGCTTACCGTATCAGGGTGTACCCCGACTATTTCGGCGATTTCAGTGTACTTCACGCGTTTATTGCGAAGCTTTATCGATAGGCACCGTTTTTCTTCCTGGGCTTCGCCAGATAATTTTCTTACATTTATTTTTTATGACGCGATTATAGGGAATCCATATAGCGGCCGGGTTAATAGTAACCACAGCCCGCTATTCAGGTACAGCTATATAGGTAGATGCAGGTACAAATACTTGACCACTTTGATTTATATTGTTACGCGCCTCATCAAGGCCCGCGGAAATCCTTAAAGCCTCCTGGTTCTTTGAATTGGAATCTAATAACTCTTTGGCATGTCCTAACGCTTGTTCTGCTAATCTGTTTAATCCAATCTTAAGATAAAGTTCACCCAGTCTACGATTAAAATAAGGATTTTTTGAATGCTGACTTGTATTTTTTAAAACCTTAATTGCATCTTGATTGAACGCATTGGCAGCATAAACCTCAGCCAAGGCAACGGCTTTTTCGTCATCGTTGAGCGAATTAATCGAATTGATCAAAGACACATCTGCTCTAATGACTTTAGCTTCTTCTTTGCTTACTATCTTAAACCCTAAATCCCCACCAGGGTCACTTACAGAATACTTGCCACTATCAGGTATAACTGTAACTTTGTAGTTAACATCTTTCTCAAACGCTTCCTTATCCTCATCAGTTAACTGTAGAAAAGGATTTCTTACATATTTTTTCAAACAATTAGTCTCATCGAAATTACAGACATACACTGTATAACCCGTTACATTATGAAGCGCGTTCCAAGATATTGAACCGAGCGACAGTAGCTTAGTATAGCGAGGTGAAATAACATAAGGTACATCAAGTGCTGACCCCCCAAGCTTCGATTGTAAGCCCGAACCAGCTCGAAGAACTCGATCATCATCTTGAACCTGACCACACAAGGCCCTTAACGACGTAAATTCATTAAATCGCGCATTTTGCACAGTCAAGTTTGGGCAAAGAATACGTGCTGTATAGTCGACTGAATCGCCAACGAGTAATACATCCATTGCACTCAACTGTGTACCGACTGCGAGATACTCAGCATTTTGTACATCTCCATCTCTTGCGACCTTTACTTCGCCCTTTACGGTCAAGGCAGTGGCCTGGATAGCAGCTTCAGTTAGCTTTACAGAGAATATAGCTAAAAAGACAAGTATCGCTAACACAAAGCAACGACAATGAATAATATTCATGAATTATCTCCTATTAATTGCGTTACAACTCAGGCGAAATACGCATCAAAACTCTCGCTTCAGTATTCCAGCTTTTTTCTTCAGGTAGTGCCCCATTGGATACAAAGTAAAAACGGCACTCATTTATAACATCTTTCTTCATATCTTTGACTTGGACGCCGCTATAAAACCATGCCTTTATTAAAAGGCAGCCAAGCGCAATCCGGCCATTCTCATATGGCCCTACAATAAAACTATTAGTTGTACCTTTATTTTCTGCTTCCATAGACTCAAGAATTCTTCCAGCAGCTGCGCGTGCATTGTTAATTGCAGGGATTGCGGTACTATAATCCCCTGTTGAAACTAGCCCCCACCCAATGTTTTTATTTATCGCATAGGTTTCCTTATCATCTAAAACTGGATAGTCTCGTAATATTTGATCGTAATAAGACAACGCCACAGAATATCGCCCAGAATTGATAAGCAAACGCCCTAGGTTATTTCTTGGCTCTAGGCAAATGTCACCCTTTCTTTTACATAACTCCTCTGACTTACGGTATAGTTTTTCTGCCTTAGCCGTATCATATGATTGATCTGCCGTTAATCCACGCACAAAATACCACCTCCACATATAGGGGTGAATGCTAAACTCAAAAACACTATAAGAAACTATTAGAAGCATAAGAATTATTGAAACCCGGAACCTTCTCAGTACTGTATTAACACGTTCGGAAAGAGGATTTTCGCCTTTAAGGATTGCGGCGATACGATTCTTTAACTGTGTATAAACTACCTCTCTTTGATCTATATCGAGCTCTGACAGTGGGTGATCTGGTTCATTAATCATTTGAAATCTTCGTAATGATTTGCTGTTCTTCAGATTACATTCGTCTGCAATTATCGGTATAATATCTAATCGCCCCCACCACCAAGCTCTCTTAAGGAAAGGAATTTCTCTTTTTTTAATATACTCTGATGCTAAAAAATTACTCGTTACTATCAGAATCGCAACGCGAGAATGTGATATCGCCTTTTTAATCTCATCCTCCCAGATCTGTCCGGCTTTAATTCGACCATCGTGCCAAGGCTCTGTTAAAACTTCATCCTTGAGATCCCCAAAACTCTTTAATAATTCATCAAGCCAAACCCCATCATCATGGCTATAGCTTATAAATACGTTTCTTCCCTTTTTATATTTTCTTATTAGCACGCTCTATTAACTCCATACTGTTAGTTAGCGTCAATATAACAACTAATAGTGTATTGCCTAACCTCCCGCTTATACCTTAGGTAATACTTCCAAGAGTATAAATAGGTCAGCTCTTTTCAAGCATTATTCAAATCTACTCTATTCTCAAATTAGAATCAGGAAAGACCTCTGTTTGCACATCGACCAAAACCTCTATCAATTTTAAATGCGCCATTTGGTATGGTTACGCATCAATTGAAAATTAATATTCGTTGCAAGCCTTTAATTAATGACTTACCTGTTGAACAACGTGTTAGCCTAAGACATCCCGCTGGAATCGCTCTAAATCGGACGACCAGTCTGCATCTTCATCTTGACAACTTAATATTTTTTTGCTTGAGTTTTATTTATTATGCTATACAAATCTCTTTACCCTTACAGCTACTTATGGCGATGGTTTTAAATTGATTGATATATAGCCTTATTTATACCAATGAACCATCTTACAAAAATTTTAATTACTTTAATTTTTATCTATGGTGCTAGTTATTAACACTAATCACGCTTTTCTATACTAAAGCACTTAATCCTGGCAAAATTTTTAATTAATTAATGAATATTCCTTTCAAGGCAACCATTCATCATTGTATTATTTGCGCACAGAACCTTCTTCTTTTTAAAGCTTTCTATCAGAGTTTGTTATCATTCTGTTGTTTTCTAGTTACGTTGCCTCCAGCCAGTTAATAATCATGCATGCTCTAATTATTAATTATAAAGCCACGTCTAACGTGTTAATTTCAAATTAAGCTTTACTTAATCTCTCAGTATTACCTTGAATATATATTTAGTTTTATTGAGCGTAACGATGTCATCCCAATTTTCCTTTATGTTATTTCGCTTTTTGGCGAGTATCTACTCTAGACGAGGTTTTCAGTGTAGGAGGATTACATTATGGAGTTTGATATAGTTTTCGAAGGAGGCGGTGCTAAGGGCATAGCTTTTGTGGGAGCCGTGAATGTTATCGAATCCGGACACCACGGGTATAGAAGACTAGTGGGTACTTCTGCAGGAGCAATTACTGCAGCGCTCTTATCTGTAGGATACTCTTCATCTGAATTAATGGAGTCATTAATCGAAAAAGATGACTTCGGAAATCCAGTTTTTTCAGCATTTCTTGACAGACCAACTCGTGACGACTTTGACGATGATGACATTGAAAACAGTTTAACAATGAAGTTATTTAGGCAAATTGACTTACCACTGATACCTGCTCAAGGAGAACATTGGGTTGATAAAAAAATTCTAGAGCGCTTACTCTCCTTAAAGGCATACCCGTCAATTTTTTCATTTATTGAACGCGGAGGATTATACGTAGGTAGCGCATTCACCAAGTGGTTAGAACAAAAATTAGAAGCAAAAGGAGCAAACTATAGCCAGCTTACTCTGTCCGAACATTACAATGTCACTGGTAAAGATCTTAGTGTGATCGCATCTGACACAACTGATGCTCAGCTTTTAGTACTTAATCACAGGACTGCGCCACGCTGTCCACTCACATGGGCTGTCAGAATGTCTATGAGCATCCCGTTTGCGTGGCAGGAGGTAATATGGAGGAGAAACTGGGGAACTTACCTTGATTTGGACATCAGTGGACATACTGTCGTAGACGGTGGTGTTTTGTCAAACTTTCCCATTGATCTTCTATTGTCAGATGAACACGAAGTTGGGGCAGTTATGGGAGAAACAAAACCAGATTCCAACCGCGTTCTTGGCCTTTTAATCGACGAAAACCTCAAGGTTCCGGCGGCTCCGCCGCCACCTAAACAGAAAGTAGACGATGTTGCTGGTCTTGAGGGTAAAATAGAACAGCTTAAAACAGTACAAAGAGTCAAAAATTTAGTCGAAACCATGAGAGGGGCCCATGACAATCAATTAATTACTGCTAACGAACACCTAATCTGTCGAGTTCCTGCAAAGTCCTATGGCACAATGGAGTTCGATATGTCAGATGTTCGAAGGGAAAAACTGGTTGAGGCAGCTGCGCTCGCCATGTCAGAACACCTTAAAAACCGGTCACTTTATTGAGCTCGGTATTAATAATCTCTGAGACAAAGTTCGTTAGTGACCTAACGCTGTAGATAGCCGAAAACCAAAGGAATTTATATTAGACCGTGTTAGATGGTCTGCCACCACGGAGATCCGCCAATGACCTCGCTGGACTATCAGTTCCAGTAGTTGCACATTCGGCGTATAGACTAGCCCGTATTGCACACCTTTGTGGGTGCGCTGCAAACCTCCGCCAATGAGTGTTTCCACCTGATTTTCTCGGACTTGTAGAACGAGAGAGGTACCCGGTTTGAAAAGGAACGACACATTGATGTTTGTTCGCGATCTTAAGGTCTGATCATATCGCGACTTTAGGCCTTCATAGCCGCTAATTAGAGGATCCAGGGTGACATAACCTTGCGCGTTTTCATGCACTCTGTCTTTTTGGGCAGTCACATCTGTATAGGGCAAATGTTTCCATCGAATCAAGCCCAGCCAATCGATCACTTCGCCGTCCAATGAAAATCGCTCATTGAGCTGCCAGACAAAGCTGACGTCCAAACTCGCGCCTTTCCCTTGCGGTTCAGCAATCTCTCGATCGAACAATTCGTCCTGAGTGTATTGATAGCTCAGCTGCGCCTTCCGGTCCGTGCCATGTATGTTTCCCTCGATGTATTGAGATGCAGAAAACAGACTCAAGCCCAATATGATCTGATTGTCTTGTGACGTTTTCCACGCATGTGCAATGCGTACCCCTCTTGTACTAAAGCGCAAAGCATCCAGACTGAGCTGATAGGATTTGTCTCGATCATTGTCGAGGTGATTTTGCGACCGATAATAATATTCAGCGGTATCTGGAGAAAAAGTCGTCACAAAATCAAAGCGCCTCTGAAATCCTATTGACCAGACACCCACCTTTCCACCCGCTTCAAAACGATTGTAGCTGTACTGCCGGTCACCACCATGAAATTCGCCATGCCAGCCATTGAGCGCAGTAGCAATAGACACGGGCGCGCTACGGGAAAAACTGTCGAGTTCGACGTAGGCAGAAGCCCCCATCACCTCGCCAGGCAATAATTTTAGTACTATCCCTAGAAAAAGGGGCAGCCAATGCTGCCCCTTGAGTTTCCTTGTCATTGCTAATCGATTTAGAACAAAGACTCAAAATAGCCGGTATCAGTGCCATCAGTGTAGCGTACGATGGCGCCGCGTCCTTTCACATCCGACACTGTGGCCACTTTTTCGCCATGCACAAACAACTCACCATCAACCTTGGTGCCACTGTCAGTATCAACCGACTCGATTTTCAATTTGGCACCTTTATTATTTTTGAATACTGCTTGCAGATGTCCTGAATCTTTGTCGCCTTCAGCGTTTACCGACAGCAGGTTGCCATCATGCAATAGAGTCAATCGTGCCTCTCCTGCGTCGACTCCTTCTCGCTTCAATGTCAAGACTGCTTTTGCCTCGGGTAATTTTGAGAGCTGGAGCGTCAATCTTGCCTCGACAACCAGCTTTGCGTAGCTGTCACGCGTCTCTTTGTCATCCCACAACTTCTCGGCGTCCTCAGATTTTAGCTCGAAAGCTCCAGCCAGACGATTCCCGGAACCATCCGCGACCGCGCCTTGAAACGCAAGCTTGGTGGGAAATAATAGCGGTGCATCATTGGGACGCATGCCTGACTCTGGCAGAGCAGTAGCGTACGGTTTAACAAATTTGGTGTCTAACTCACCGTTAAATCCCGCAGCATTCACTTTATTCCTAATTTCCACCTTACCCTCAAGCTCAGCAGCAGATATCTGAGGTGGCTCGGGACCATCTGCAGCATTAACGTCCAGCGTGACGGGCTGCTCAAACTCGAACGCAACCTTGAGATCCTGTAAAGCAATTTTCGTTGCACCATTTTCGACGCTACCGGTTACCGTTAACTCAGGTTGGTTCAGCCTAAACAGACTCAGACTGTCATTATCAGGAATAATATTGCTCGTCACCTGCAAGCTCAGATCCGCTTCGCCAATGGGGCTATTGGGATCTTCAGAAATGTGGAACCGGAGTCCTTCCTGCGTCGCCACCTCAACAATCACCGTTCCAAGAGCACTACCGTCTGCTGCCTGGATCGGTACGTAATGAGTACCAGGTAACTCCTGTACTGGTTTGCCATCCAGTGCCGTTACCACTTGCTCAAGCGTCGTTGCGTAAAGCGTAGTAAGGGTTGCGGCATTCTGGTCGAGCACCGAACCCACAGCCTCGAGGTTGACACCAAACTTCGCGACAGGATCCTGCAAGCCCGCCAATGATCCCATCCAAGTGCGTACATCGCTCACCAACTCTTTTGCAATGTCCACCTTATTTCGAGCGTCTTCAGCCGGCGCAGGTTTGGGTATAAACCGTCCATTATTCGAGAGACTGCGAATAATTTCTGCACGATGTGCAACTTCTGCCACCTTGGTTTTCCCTTTGATACCTTCATCCTCGACGGCAGCCAGTACCTTGCTCAGCGTCATGCCTCCTTCTTCCTCTTCGTCGAGATCACCATCCTCGTAAGACTTGGCCACCTTCTTCAAACCTTTTGCCAAACCCTCCGGGTCTTCAAAAGCCACGCGTCCGACTCCGGCAACAAACGCAGCATAGAGCTTTTGTTCTTCACTGGATTGTGGGTCGGCATCCTTGGTGATATCAATGGGCTCAATATCCAAAATATCCGCACCAACCATCTCACTCAATGCGCTGTTGGCGTCGCGAATGGCCTGTTCATTTACACCCAAGCCCGCTGCGCGGACACGTGCCACGGCCATTGCAGTCAAAGGCGTGATCTGAGCCTTAACCTTGGCAGCCTTTTGCACCTTTGGCACAATGGCCTCCAACACAAAATTTGGATCTAAGGTGGTGGGTTTACCATACTCACACGCCCCGCTCACATGCACATCGCAGATCATGCGTGTATCTTGATCTGCCTTGATTCTAAAAACGATCGGACCACCCTGATAATTCCCTAGAATTTTAATTTCATAGCGTCCCGCATCGTCTGTTTTTGCTTTACCGACGATTTGCAGATCGTTGCCATTTGCGTCTACCTCCACAGCTTCAACGATCCCTTTTTGAATGATCCCCTTAGCGGCAACCCCTTGCACTGTCGCAAACTGCTCTGCCAATTGGTTGACGTCAATGCCTGCCTCAGCAAGCCGATCTTCAATATTGGACGTGTCGAGCCCACCACTCGTATTCAAACTGCTCGAACTGTTACACCCGCTCAAAGCTGCCACAGCAGCAATGGCCAATGCCATGGATGTTTTTTTAAAAAGCCCTGCGGACATCTGCCTGCCTCCGGTACCACGATTTATTGTTTTGGAAGGCAAATCATGGCACTTATACTGGTAGTATTTTGAGAAAACAGTCGTCATACGGCCGCCGTCAAAAGCCGCTCATCGGCACAATTAACACAGTTCGATGAAGGGCACTTTTTGCGGTATAGAGGGAGCTTTTACTAAGACAATTCGTATCGCTTACAACAAATCTCTGGATAGCCAGCGCATTTCGGGCGCCGACTCTGAATGTGATTTGTTCGGGATGATGTCAGTCGCCAGCTGTGAGGCTTTACTATGAATTGGCTCGGTGACTAAGTAGCGAGTTGTCAAAAAATAGAATTGTAACGACTCAGCGAATTCATCTTTTGCCCCATCTCTGCGTTATGTTCTTACTCGAATAGTCACATATTAACTATATGCTCACATTCTCCGTGCGAAAATGCCTTGATAGGTACCAAAATCCAAACACGCTGAGTCGTTACATAGAATTACTGCTCAGATTTCCCCTGAAATATGACTAAGCAAGCGGAACAATATGAGTTTACACGCGAAGATGACCCGTTTTTAGCGCAGAGCCGGCACCTGTCAGGGGTTAGCTGAGTCACCACTTAGAGTATTCACTAATGCCTGCACTGTGTTCCAAAGCACGGGCTCGTTTTTCTT
>JANTGD010000103.1 GCA_024763135.1 Thiotrichales bacterium
TCGGAAAAACTCGTGGTCACCTTATTGGTGATGAGAGGTTTTTCTGATTTGCCAGGTGCACCAAGAGCTTGCGTGGACTTTTGTGATCCAACTGAGGATTTTAGGATTATTGAAGACAGGCCGTGCTGAGCACGACATAGTATGGTGCCGGGTTAATGAAGCTCTGATCAATTCGTAACACGGCATCTTGCGGCGCAAAAACGCCCACTTCTGCGTTGCAGATCTTCGCAATAGCCAGCTGTTACCTGCGATCTGGGCCTTTAACTGGACGATTTTTCACCACAATCTGCTCGCGCCAGTATCAATCAGAGCTTCCTTAATATGAATTGTCTTAGCTAGATTCGGTATCGCCTCCACGCGGATGTGATTGCTAAGCGCCTGGGTTTAATTTTTTCCCGAAACATTTCGGGAAAAACTATGTTGTAGCAACGTCATCTCTTCTGACTCCGCTTCCTCTTTTTGCGTGGCGATTTTTTGTGCTTCATGCGTTCGCGCGGTGAGAAATGCCTCAAACTTCTCCCGCGCCTGCACTGCTTTGGCAAGCGCAGTGCGAACTTCATTCAAGCGTTGATGTGCGTGCGTGAGATCCTGTTTGGCGCGCTTCAAGGCGTCTTCCAACGCATGCTCCTGTTGTGCCAATGCGTCGAATTTTGCCCGATAGTCCAACAATCCCCTGGGGTCACTCGGTTTTTGATGTAGCTCGGCGTAAATTTCCTCTTGCCGGGTCAAGCGCCATTGCCGATAAGCATGCAATTGCAGCTCATTCTGTTGAAGCTGCTTGCGGCAAGCATCCAGGTATTGATTGGCATTGGCTACCCGATTTCGCTGGCGGTCTTCACGATACTGCTTAATTTGGAATAAAGCTTGGTAGGAACGGCTCATACTCATAGTCCACTGAGTTCCTTGAGTTGTGAAAGTGTCAGTTCAAAATCCGCGTGATAATTGACCGCCTGTTTCAACAAGGTCTGAATGGCTGCGTATTTGTCAATCGCTTCATCGGCTTGGGGGTCCGAGCCACGCTGGTACTCCCCCACCCGTATCAGTAACTCGATTTCTTTGTATTTTGCAATCAAGTCACGCAGTTTTCCCGCAGCTGCGCGATGCTCTTCTGACACAATGGTCGGCATCACGCGGCTCAAGCTATGGAGCACGTCGATCGCCGGATAGTGGTTAGCGGCAGCGAGTTCCCGAGATAATGTGATATGCCCATCCAGTATCGATCGCGTTTCATCCGCGACTGGTTCGTTCATATCGTCCCCTTCCACAAGGACGGTATAGAATGCGGTAATCGAACCTCGGTCCGAATTGCCCGCGCGTTCCATGAGCCGGGGTAAAATTGCAAATACCGATGGTGGGAAACCGCGCCGCGTAGGGACCTCTCCTGCGGCAAGGCCGATTTCCCTTTGGGCGCGCGCAAACCGAGTGACCGAATCCATCAACAACATGACACGCAGACCCTGATCTCGAAAATACTCTGCAATCGTCGTGGCGACGAACGCTGCTTTGACCCGTTCCATGGCGGGTCGGTCCGACGTGGACACGACTACCACGGAATTGGCCATACCGTCCGGCCCCAAGGTCTGTTCAATGAATTCCCGCACCTCGCGCCCGCGCTCACCTATGAGCGCTATGATCGTGATATCTACCGCCGCATGCTTAACGAGCATGCCCATCAACGTGCTTTTACCCACGCCCGCCGCGGCAAAAATCCCCATGCGCTGTCCCTCACCACAGCTCGCGAAAGCATCAAGCGCCTTAACACCCAGCGGCAGGGTAGTCTCAATCAATCGTCGGCGCAGGGGGTTGGGTGGTTCTGCAATTACCGGGTAGCGCTCAGCCATATGTGGTGCGGGATCGTAAAGGCCATCGATCGTTTCACCCAAACCGTTAAGCACCCGTCCGCGCAATTCCGGCCCCACCGGGATGTCGTGTTGCGTGCCAGTAGGTGTGACCTCAGTATTCGGTGAAATCCCCACCATGTCGCCCAATGGCGTCAGCAGTGCCACATCACGTTCAAACCCCACGACTTCTGCAGACAGCGCTTCCCCGCTGCCCGGGTTCGACAGCATGCAGGTCTCGCCAATGCTCGCACTTGGAATCACTGCCCGGATTACCGTTCCGGCCACTTGGGTAACCCGTCCCTTGGCGGGATACGGCGTAAAGCTTTCGATGCATTCCTGCAGAATTTCTCCAACATACTCCAGGCTCATGCGTTGGCCACCTGTGTGTCGAAACCAACTTTACCCAGGGGTTGTACCGTGATTTCCGGTGCAAGTTCCTGATAGGACAAGACCGGTAGATCGTGAAAATCCATAGCGATGAGCTTACGCACATGGCGTCTCAGATCCAGAGTCGTTAGCAGGGCGGGGCGCGCCCCACCCTGCAGTGATTGCCCCAATTGCGTGCGCAACGACTGTAAGAGATGATTGGACGCCTCAGGCTCAAGCGCGAGATAACTGCCCGTTGGAGTTTGGCGAATGCTGTCTCTAAGCGTACCTTCAATCGCTGGATCGACCAGTAATACGGGCAGCACATTCTGCCCTGCGCTGTAGCGATAACTGATCTGGCGTTTGAGATTGACGCGGATGAACTCCGCCAATTGCTCGGTCTTTTGCTCCTGGGGCGCCCATTCAACAACCGCTTCCAGAATCGAGCGCAAATCTCGAATGGAGACATTTTCGGCCACCAGCCGGCGTAAGACATCCGCGATTTTGTGTAAAGGGATGGCCCGCAAGGCCTCCTTGACCAACTCCCCATATTGCCCTTCCATGCGCGTCAATAACTGGTGGGTTTCCTGTGTACCAACAAACTCCTCTGCATGGCGGCTCAGCACGTGGGCAAGGTGGTGACTGAGAATTGCGGGCGGGGAGAGCGTTTTGATCTGATGCTCCTGCAGAGTGGGGGCATATTCTGGGTCCACCCACACCGTTGGTACCTGAGGTAAAAAAGCCTCATCACGCTCATAGGGCACTCCCAGCAATTCCAAATCTTCAACCTGCGGGGTTAGCAGCCGATTGACGCCCAGCTTACCTTGGGCTACGGGAATGTCGTTGAGATAAATTCGATAGCCGTCCTCATCCAGTGCATTGCTATAGCGTAAATGCACGCCAGGAAACGGGACCCCTAGATAAGTATAGAGTGCGGCACGCACTTTACCGAGTTCGGCATTGAGCATGGGAGCAGACAGCACGGGGCGCACCGCCTCGGCCAATTCTAAAATAATCGGAACGCTTGGCTGTGGCTCGCCAACTTTTTCGCCTTCGACCGACAGCCTGCCCCGATCGAGTACAGACACATTGGGAATTTCCTGTGCAAAGGGATCTTCCGCCTCTCGCTGCATCCGATGCAACACGAGTCCCAGCGCACCAATGACAAGACCGAGGATGAGAAAGATGGGCGTAGGAAACCCCGGAATCAGCGCAAAACCAAATAAAATGACCGCGCCAATCATCAAGGCATTGGGTTGAGCCATGACCTGTCTGCCAATATCTGCACCCAGATTGACCGCATCGTCGGAAGTTACGCGGGTCACAATGATGCCTGAGGTAATGGCAATAAACAGCGCCGGGATCTGTGAAACGAGCCCGTCACCGATGGTCAAAATGGCATACAGTTCTAGCGCCTCGCCCACCGACATCCCATTTTGGAAAACGCCGATTGAGATGCCTCCCAGAATATTCACCAGAATAATCAGAATACCTGCGATTGCATCGCCCTTGACGAATTTCATGGCACCATCCATGGCGCCGTAAAGCTGACTTTCCCGCTCCAAATCACTGCGCCGCTTACGCGCTTGTTCCATGGTAATCAGCCCGGAGCGTAAATCACTGTCGATACTGATCTGTTTCCCAGGCATGCCGTCCAGAGAAAACCGCGCACTGACTTCTGCAACCCGCTCCGATCCTTTGGTGATTACGATGAATTGAACCAAGGTGATAATCAAGAAAATGACCATTCCCACGATCAAACTACCCGCGACGACGAAATCCCCGAAAGTAAAAATAATGGCGCCGGCGTCGGCTTGTAGCAGAATCAGCCGCGTGGTGGTAATCGAAAGCGCCAAACGAAACAACGTGGTCAACAATAAGACGGAGGGGAACGATGCGAAAGCGACCGGCGTTTTAATGTACACCGACACCATCAACAGAATCACGGCCGTGGCCATATTCAGTGCGATGAGCATATCGACCAGCCAAGTGGGCATAGGCAGTATCATCATAAAGATAATGCCTACCAACATCATGGCCAACGCAATATCGGTGCGCTCTGTTAATTTCAACAGTGGACCATGTAATGCGCTCAACATCAGCGCTGCTCCGGTATCGGTTTGTCGCCGGTCTTCGGTGGTGCCAGAAGAAGTCGGCGCCAGAGCTGGCGCGCTTCATCCTTACGCTGCAAGCGCAACAATGCTTGCATAACAAGCATTTGAAGCACCTTGGGAGTGGTGCTTCCTTGTTCTTCAAACGCAGATTGGACGTGAAGTACGCCCGAATAGTCTCCCCGGTGGAACAAAGAAAAAGCCAATGAGGCCGCAATCTGGGCATGCTGAGGCAACTGCCGATGAAGACAGACAAACACGCGTTCGGCCTTGTGAAACTGCCCTGTTTTAAGGTACTGATAGCCCACCACGCGGAGCACATCAAGGTGAGCCGGTGCTAGCTTGACAATTCCTTTTGCAGACATCTGTGCGCCGCTTGCTTGCACTTGTGCAGACATTGACTACTGCCCCCCCGACTGCTGGCGGAGGGAAGCCACGTAGTTCATCAATTGCAACTCCTCGGTCAGCAGCTGGACCAACGCCTGACAGTCCACATCGCCCGACTGTTCTGCAGACTGTTGTAATGCGGCGGTTGCCTCATGCAATAGCCCCCGGTACTGCGCAGGCGAGAGAATGAGCGGATCCCTGACGCTCGGCTTCAAGGCGTGCAATAGACTCGCCTCGCGGCCTCCGGCCTGAATTTGAACGGCAGCGAGTGTATCGGGCGCAGGGGCTTCGACCGGAGGCAATCCCCCCATAGACACCCCAGGATTGAACGCCGCAACCATCTCCGCGTCAGCAGCGGGTGGGTCATTCAGAACACCCACAACACCTTGCAAAAGACTATCTTGAATAGATGCTTTATTCCCGTCCATCGCGGGCACTCCCTGACTTGGCGGTCACTTGATAGAGACGATCGAGCCCAGATAACGCAAGGCTTTGAACAACAGGAAGGGAAGCGTTCCTTATCATGAGTCTGACACGGGATCGCGCCTCCACAAAATAAGCTAATAAAACCCTTTGGCCCGCGCTGGTGATGTAGTCTACCTGCGAGAAATCCAACACCAGTGAGGTTACGCCCGAAGGTAAGGGAGCACTTAGCCAGCGTTGCAGCTGACTGCTCGAAATCCGCTCGATCGCACCTTCGAGTTTATAAATCGTCACGCTCCCCTGGGTACTGCTTTTTAAGTAAAGCATCGTAATTTCATTGTCTGAATGAGTTATCGCTCACTGCTTCGCGAAAATATTCATTTCGCGGATGTTGTGGCTATGACAGAGGTCATAGCATTTAGTTCCCCCGATGAAGACCCTGGAGTTGCACTGACGTGCAGACCCTTGAATTGAAATCGCAACGACTTACCATGGGTCGTCTGAGTAGCATAGTCGCCATTCAATCGATGGCTGCTAACAGGCTGTTGAAAAACTCTCAGGTGAGTGCGAGACAAGGCAAAATCTGGAGAAAAAGCGCAGTTTACATGCAGTAAATGAGCATTTTGAGCCACAATTAACGTTGGGTCCTGCCAGCTGAGAGTTTTTCAACAACCTTGTTAAGGAAGCTCTGATCAAATCGTAACACGGCATCTTGCGGCGCAAAATCGCCCACTTCTGCATTGCGGATCTTCGCAATCGCCAGCTATAACGTGCGATCCGCGCCTTGCACTGGACGATTTTTCACCACCATCTGCTCGCGCCAGAATGAATCAGAGCTTCCTTAATCACTGAAACAATTCGCGGATTATTCCAATTACAGCATACTCAACGCCAAGCTGTCCCGACACCTTCAAAAGCATGACCTTTGCCCTATGCCTTTAGACATAGCTTGCAGCATTGCCCCCCCCTCATTCGCCCCAATGAAGTTAAAAAAGTTACCAATGCTCGGAAACTTTTTGCCTAGAACGCCATCAAAGCAGCATCAAACGAAAGATATGCCGCATATGCATGGGGTTACCAAGAAAGCGGCGGACCTAAAGCACTGCTGCCTCGTTCAGCCTCTATGCAATCAATGCAGACGTGACAGCCAACGAATGTTACTCCCAATCCATTGCTTGTGGCCGGCTTCTTCGTTATTTCCGCGCTCGCTTAGTATCTGGCCGGGTGGATGCACCCTCGCTGCATACAAAAACCTTTCGATGACGGCCAAACGATAAGCAAACTGAGTAGCCAATGAATTTTTTGCAATTTGGGTCAACTGATATGTTAGGCAACGCATGAATATCGCACACCAGGGCGGCATTTTTTTTAGAAGAACCATCCAGTGGATTGGGTACTACTGCTTAACACTGTGGTGCTTATTATTCAGTGCACCATTGCTCGCTGCAGAAATTCCCTGGTCAAATACCCCGTATTCCCATTTTTCTAACAACGAACCATTGCCTTCCGTGTTACAGAGCTTGATGTCGAGCCAAAACATCCCGGTACATGTGAGCGACCAAATCGAACAAACAGTGAGCCTGCGCTACACCCAAGTTGCAGCCAAAGAAATCTTTAAGGACCTGGTAGCAACACACCACCTCAACTGGTATTTCGATGGGCAGATGCTGTATGTCTACACGGCTAATGAAACGCATACGGCGACGCTACAACTCAAACACCTGTCTGTCCGGGATTTCGCCGCAACGGCTAAGCGACTCGGCCTAGTAGACCCACGATTCCCATGGACGACTTCATCGCGTGAGCAGCTGATCTATTTTGTGGGCCCGCAACGCTACGTCGACCAAATATTCGAATTGGCACGCGCTGTTGATCGTCCCGGCAAACATCCCACTGCTCCGGTGGCCTATCGTTGGAAAGATACAAAAGGGCAGATCCATTTAAGCTCGTTTCCACCCCAGGAAACCACGGTTGAGTTCGCAACCATTGATCTAGAGACCTTTTACACGGAAAAGTAGTCTATGAGCTCAACAGCAGCATCTAACGTCTCCACCGATAACGACAGCATGCTTCGTCAGCACCGACAGGGGTTACCCGGAACAAAAGCTTGGTTCCTGTTCGTGCTGGAGGGGGCGAACAAAGGTGCCCGCCTGCATTTGCAAGAAGGACAGTACGTCCTTGGCCGATCTTTGAATGCGGACTTGGTTATCAACGACGCCGCAATCGAAGACGAGCATCTACGGCTTTTTGTAACACGCAAAGGTGTCGATCTGGAACCCATTGCACAGGGCATTACAATCAACGACTATCCGGCAAAGCGCTCTCGTTTACATTTGGAGACTGGCTGGGTGATAAGATTTGGCAGTACCGTCATCTGTATTGGCACTTCTCTCAATGAATGCGCACAACGGCGCAGCACCCCCACGGCCGGTCTGGGCCAACAGGATGCCGCATGGCTGAATGAACCAGCAAGCGAAGCAGACCCTACCGCACCCTCACAACCCCACATGACCTCATCCAGTGGGAAAAGAGTCAATCTTCTAGTTATCGGTTTGGCGCTTATTATCAGCCTGTTTGCCACGAAATATTGGATCGATCAGTCGAGGGTAAGCTACGCGACCGGCTCGGCGACCGAACACGTTGAAAAACTAATCAGTGACTTAGGGCTCTCAGATGCGTTGGATGTATCTTTGCGACGCGATAACGTGGTCATGGTAAGTGGCTATGTGCGCAATGCTGAACAACGAGATCAGCTTAGTCGTGCACTCAAGGATATTCAAACACCGGTGGAAACCCGACTCTGGTCAAACGACGACTTAGTTCGCGCTGCGGAAACGGTGCTTTTGGCGCTTGGCGGCAATCACCTTGACCTCAACAGCGGCACACCAGGGGAGCTGATCGTCTCCGGGTTTATACCCCACCGTAGCCAATGGCAGGAAATGAAAGAAACGCTGCTCGCCGACATGCCGCGCATCAAAACACTGCGCGATCAAAACATTGAGACTCTCGAAGACCGACAAAAGAGTCTGGAAAAAATGCTTTCCGAAACCTTCCTCGGCGAGAAGGTTCAGGTCAGCCCTGACAATAACCAATTGATCCTCGAAGGAACGGTGTCCGAAGGGGAAAAAATTCTGCTCGAAATTGTGCTCAATGCTTACAAGGAACGCTTTGCCAACCTACCTGAGATTACGGACAAAACCCTGGCTCTGGCCAGCGAACAACTGAGACTACCTATAAAAAGCGTCACCATTGTAGGCGATATCGCGAGCTTGCAATTACGCGATGGAAGCTCTTACATCGAAGGTTCTATGCTACCCAATGGCATGACGCTCAAACACATTGCCGTAGATAAAATTACCCTGGAAAAAGACGGCACCACCCTTGATTACGAACTAGGAGAGTCTTAAATGGAAGACAATCAACAACACCCTACAGCGCTCGGCATAGAGACACGGCTGCAAGACGATACCACTGGAGCCCTGCGGGACGAACTACTCCAACGCTTTGAGCAGGAAATCAGCGGCCTGCAACACCGCATGAATTCCGGCGTGACACCGCATGAGTATGAGCGCCTCGAAGCGTTACAAAAAGCCTATCGCGCTGCGGGCGCCGTAATTTCCGAAACTTGGAAGCAATTGCGCGATGCCGCTGCGTAAGGTCAGCGTAGGACACGACCGTCGATACGCCCCGTTGGACTTTTGCTTACACCCTAGGGCATAGCACCAAGGTGTGTCTTGCGTGTCAACTCCAGTAAGGTAAGCTGAGGTATTACTAAGGATTGTCTTCGTCATGTGCCGGGTGTAGTCCGAGCCATCAACGGCGCTCCTTGCTGCGGGCTAAAACGGCCACTATCTCACGACAAGGTTATGACTTTTAAAAATTAGGCAGGTGCATGTTAACAAACAGACGGAAATACGCTGATCCCTACCCAAAAAGAGTAGCACCATGACTCAGCAGGTTTGGGTTACGGCAGGGAGCACGGTATTTTCGCCCGCAGAGAGTGGGCATTCACATGATCTGTCGTCGGGTGAGCATGATAATCACGCAGACATCGGCTATAGAGTAGGTGAGCCAACGAGCGACGATTTTTTCTGCTCATTGCTCGTAATTGTTACGAATGTAACGATTGATAAAATACTGAAGCATCGGGGTGACCTGTGTTCGCTCTTGGTCTACCCTCATGCTTCGAGATACTACCGCAGCGCGGCTTGTCGGCTGCGGCACGCAACAAGGAAGTTTATCCCAAAGCCCATGCATCTCAACGATGCTGAGGCTATGACTTAGAATGTTACTTTGACATCACTTGAGACAATTACTTAGGAGGTAATTTTATGGAAGGTCTATCAGAAGCCTTGTCATCGGCTCAAAGCAACTTTGATCAAATGCTATCGGTTCAGACGCAAATGCAGCAGACTGCCATGCAGTATGAACAACAATCAACGATCAAAAAAATGGAATTCGACGCTGTCAATTCGGGCATTACCCGTATATCCAGCATAGGCGAAGCAATTTCCAATTTGACAAATCAGCAATCACAACAAATCGCACAATAAGTAGTCGAACGAATCGCTCTCTGGATCCCGCCTGCGCGTAACCCAAGCGGCGGGATCAATTACTAAGACAATCCATAGCAACGCACTCGAGCGCAGCGCTTTTGAGCGAATGATAGTGCACAAAAGAAACCAATAGGGGCTCATCCGCGATAGTTTGGCTCGTCTTTGACTACCACCAAGAGTAATGCATGCTCGGCTGATACTATGGCTATCCCGGTCATCCATTAACAGGCTGTTGAAAAACTCTCAGGTGAGTGCGAGACAAGGCAAAATCTGGAGAAAAAGCGCAGTTTACACGCAGTAAATGAGCATTTTGAGCCA
>JANTGD010000104.1 GCA_024763135.1 Thiotrichales bacterium
CAGACGATCACGCACCAGATGCGCGAGCGCCAGATAGTAATCATTAGGCTTGGCCAAACGGGGAAATTTGCCCTGCACGTAGTACAGCGCATCTAAAAAAGACCGCTTGATGGCTTCTTTGCTCAAACCAACGCGATCATATTCGGGACATTTAAAGGCAGGGGATTCGGAGGTGGTGTCAGTCATTGTTTTTCTGCAGTCTAGCGGTCGTCATCATGCGCACATTCTAAAAAGAATGCAGCAATCTAAAGCAATCCTTATGCCATGCGAAAAATCCGCATGGTCTGGCGCAGCAACAGTGCTTCTGGCTATGATGCCGGAAATAGTCATGATCTGCGACCGCCAATCTGCCCCTAGCCATGAACGACGCCAATTTTGCACACGCCATTTCATCGCACGACCAATTGCTGACATCCCGGGATATTACCGTGTGGTGTGGCACAGAACCCACGTTTACTGACCGATTTTCGGAAGCGCCCGAATGGACAAACGCAGCGCTCGGGGGCCGCAAAGCAGAACGCGCCGAAGCGCTGCTGGCCTTGCTCGGCAGAGAATGGCAAGGAATCGCGCTGCGTACCGTGGGCAGACAATATCCGGAAGAAGACCGCCCCCGGTGGAATCTTGGCATTTACCAGCGGCGTGCTGGCGATACCCACTGGCAAGGCCCTCCCGACCCATCGGCACTCCACCTGGCCACCTCGGCGCCACCACCACTGCAGCTGTCCCCCGAGACGCTCCGTCAATTTCAGTCCCAACTGAGCACCCAGCTCCGCCAGCGATACCCCCAGGTAAAAGCCTTTAACGGTATCGATGGCAGCCTGAGAGTCTGGTATGCCTTAAAGGCAGATGACACTCAGCCCACGCCCGATCCAGAGGCATTGTCCCGACATTCGGTACATGCGCAAAAAATTCCCCTGCAAGGATTGCACGATGACTTGGCGAAACAAGGCATCGGTCTATTGATACTGGATCGTATCGAGACCCATTTCGGAACCTCCCCGCGACTCGAGCTACCTGCCCTGGACACGGCTGCAGACTTTCTCGAGCTGCTGTCGCTCATCGAACGCGCCGCAATTGATGCGGGGCTGGAGAGCCTGATACTGGCGGGCTACCCACCTCCGGTCGATGCCAGCGTGGCCTGGACGACCATTACACCCGACCCTGCGGTCATTGAAATCAATATGGCCCCCTACCCCAGTGTGAGCGACCTGCTCCACGCAAAACGCGCACTGTATAAAGCCACCGCCAGCCTCGGTCTAGCTCCCTACCGCCTGCACTATAATGGGGATGTGGCCGATTCCGGGGGCGCAGGACAAATCACACTCGGGGGACCCAGCCCAGAAGAGAGCCCCTTTCTACGGGAACCGCAGCTATTGCCTCGCTTGATTCGTTACTGTAATCAGCACCCCGCCTTGAGTTACTTGTTTTCTCACGATTATGTGGGCGGTTCGGGGCAGGCCGTCCGGGCGGACGAACGCGGCACCGACGCATTTGCTGAACTCGAACTGGCACTCGCGCTGCTTGCGCGGGAAACCGACCCGACCCCAAAGCGCGTATGGACAGGGCTTGCTCAGTTCATGACCGATAGCTGCGGAAACAGTCATCGCGCGGAGCTCAATATTGAAAAACTCTGGAACGCGCTGTTGCCAGATCGTGGGATGCAGGGCCTGGTGGAGTTTCGCGCCATGCGCATGCAACATAGCCCAGAACGCGCTGCAGCCTTGGCTGCCCTTTTGCGTGCGGTGATCGCACGCCTGACCACCACAGCGTTTGATGACTCGCTGATCGAGTGGGGTACGACCCTTCATCAGCGCTTTGCATTGCCCTACTATCTACAACAGGATTTGCAGCGCATTCTCCAGGATCTCGACAGCCACGGTTTTGGCCTGGCAGCACCGATCGTGGACCAATTAACCGATAACCGTTCTCGTGAATGGGTGCACATCGACCATAAAGGTTGCAGGTTGCACATCCATCGCGCGTTGGAATTCTGGCCTTTGGTAGGCGATGTGGGCAGCCAGAGTATGGGAGACTCACGACTTATCGACTCCAGTACCGCGCGACTCGAATTTCAGCTACGGCCCAGCGCCGCCGATACCGCTGGATTCGAGCGCTGGCAACTGACCATTGATGACTATCGGATCCCCCTGCGCAGAGAACACGACCCGATGGGCCCATTGCTGATATTCGGCCTGCGTTACACCAGCTTCGTGCCGTGGCTGGGACTACATCCTTCGCTGACTGCTAGTGATCCACTGCGCCTGACCCTGAGTCATCCTGATTTGTCCGACGCGCTGCAGATCGAGTTGTATCATTGGCGGCCCGATCATGCACCCTACGACGGCCTCCCAAAAGACCTTGCAGAAGCGCAGCTGCGGCGGGCACAACGCTGCCTCACCCGGCAATGCGCCCGACCGGAACCCGATGCAGTTCGCTCCCCACCCGCTGTGGCCTGTAGCGATTATCTGCTCGATCTGCGCTGGCTTTGAGGGCAGTTCGAGTCACTGCAACCCATCCGGGAAAGTCATCCATTGAACCGCCCCGCCTCTGACGCACCACAACAGCGCATTCAGATTCCGCCACATCGTGTTTTGGTGCGTTGTGATGCAGATCTCATTGCTGTGGGGAGAAAGCTACGGAGTTCATGGGGATTCATACACATGGCATGCGGTTTGCGATGCAATTGCGCAGGCTCCCTCCCTCTCAACCCCTTAAGCAATTGAGGACACGCGTGTTGGAATTGCTAAGACAATTCATAGTAAAGCCTCGTTCAGCGGGTCTCTGGGCGCTCAGGCACAAGGCGCAGCGGCGCAGGCATAGCCGGGCTATGTCGAGCCGGTGCAACAACGTGGATGAGCGCTCGGAAACCCGCCGGCAGGGAGCACCCCAGAGGCTACAGTTCCATGTTGCACCGCGTAACGAGGACCGGCCCATTGCCGGCGAGCCGCGCCTTGATCCGTAACCTCTGCGGTGCTCTGTATGGGTGCTTTACTATGGATTGTCTTAGAATGCACAATACCGCGCCCCGGCTTCGTTGGATTGAGACAGTTCGACCCCGCAAACCGGTATTTCTTAGACGGTACTCAATCCAGAACATACTCCAATAAAGAAAGGCTCTGCTAGATGGCAATTCACGTCGCGTTAGATCATTCAACTCATTATCGGTACGGCAGACCCATTCGCCTGTCTCCGCAAACCATCCGACTTCATCCGGCACCGCATACCCGCACCTTCGTGCATGGCTATCATCTCGACATACAGCCCAGCGAACACCGGCTCTACTGGCAGCAGGATCCTTTCGGCAATACCATCGCGCAGGTTGTCTTTCCCAAACCGGTCACCGAATTTGGCATTCATGTGCGCCTCATCGCCGACATGACGGTCATCAATCCCTTCGATTTCTATGTCGAAGCCTACGCAGAGCACTATCCCTTCAAATACGATGCGATTCTTCGTCAGGAGCTGGAGCCATATTTCGAAATCACCGAGAGTGGTCCCAAGCTGATGGAGTGGCTGGCCGGTGTTGACCGCCACAAACAGCATATTGTGACTTTCCTGGTAGCGCTGAATATGCGGTTGCAGCAAAGCATTGGTTATACCATCCGCATGGAGCCGGGCATTCAGACCTGCGAAGAAACCTTCGAGAAACGCCTCGGTTCCTGCCGCGATACCGGTTGGCTGCTCGTGCAGATTCTGCGGCACCTGGGCCTCGCAGCACGTTTTGTATCCGGATATCTGGTGCAGCTCAAGCCAGATGAAGTCTCTCTGGACGGGCCGTCGGGAACAGACCACGACTTCACCGACCTGCATGCCTGGGCCGAAGTGTATATCCCCGGGGCCGGTTGGATCGGTTTGGATCCAACCTCCGGACTCTTCGCTGGGGAAGGACATATTCCGCTCGCCTGTACCCCGGATCCCGTCAGTGCAGCACCACTGACCGGTTTTTCCGAACCCTGCGAAGACACTGATTTCGAATTTGCCAATGTGGTGACCCGAATCCACGAAGATCCGCGCGTTACCAAGCCCTATACCGATGAGCAGTGGGAGGCCATTCGGCATCTTGGCCGGCAGGTCGACGATGAGCTGAATGCCCTGGACACCCGTCTGACCATGGGCGGAGAACCCACGTTTGTCTCAATCGACGACATGGAGGGTGCGGAATGGAATACCGAAGCATTGGGCTTTCACAAACGCGAGCGTGCAGGTGTCTTACTCAAACGTTTGCGCGAAGCATTTGCGACTGGCGGATTTCTGCACTACGGACAAGGCAAATGGTATCCTGGTGAACCCCTGCCACGTTGGGCCCTCGGTTGTTACTGGCGCCTGGATGGCCAGCTGCTGTGGCAGGACCTCCAATGGATTGCCGATGAAGCCCGCGACTATGGCTATGGGCAAAATGAAGCACGCCAGTTTGGTGAGCGACTGGTGGAGAATCTGAACCTGGATACTGAATTCCTGGTGCCCGGGCATGAAGACTGGATCTACTACCTGTGGCGCGAGGCTAAAGAACCTGCCAATGTCGATCCTGTAGCAATTGCCGCAGCCCCTCAATTTCGCGATGAACTGAGCCTCGCGCTGGCGCGTGGTCTGGATCAGCCCGTAGGCTATGCTCTACCCATCAAATGGAACTGGGCACGCGGCGGCTGGCAATCGTGGCGCTGGGAATTCAGTCGCGGCGAAATGTATTTGACACCCGGCAGTTCTCCCATGGGCTACCGCCTGCCCCTGAATGAATTACCCTGGATGGCGGCGACCGTCTCCAAAACACAGGCCGTGTCCACACCAGTGACACAAACACATCCTGTCGAGACCGTTCAGTCTAACTATGCGGCGAGTACAACCGAGGAACCTGCTCTCGAAGAACCCCAGTCCACAGCGCTCTCGCAGCGATACCAAAACTACGAAGCAGTGCCACATACGGCTTTGTGCATCGAAGCACGACAGGGACGTTTGTATGTTTTTATGCCGTTGCTGGAAAATCTCGATCAATACAGCAGCTTGCTCAAGACGGTTGAGCAGACGGCCGCCGAGTTACACATGCCGGTTCTCATCGAGGGCAATGAACCTCCGGCACATCCCTTGATGAAATCCCTCAAGGTGACACCGGATCCCGGTGTTATCGAGGTCAATATTCATCCTGCCAATAATTGGGAAGAACTCGAACACAATACGACTGTGCTCTACGAAGAGGCACGATTGTCCCGACTGGGTACCGAGAAATTCATGCTCGATGGACGTCACACGGGCACCGGGGGGGGTAACCATGTGACTCTGGGGGGGCCTACCGCCGCAGACAGTCCGTTTTTACGCCGCCCCGATCTACTGCGTTCTTTGATCACCTATTGGCAACACCATCCTTCCTTGTCCTACCTGTTCTCGGGATTGTTCATTGGCCCTACCTCGCAAGCACCACGCGTGGATGAACGCGGCAACGAATGGCTCAGGGAGCTGGAAAAAAGTTTCGAGGAGATCGAGCAGCAGCTGCACCCCACACTGATCGATCGTGCGTTACGCAATTACCTGACCGACATCAGCGGGAATACGCATCGCGCAGAATTCTGTATCGATAAGCTATTTTCCGCAGATTCTGCCAGCGGCCGCCAGGGCCTGGTGGAATTTCGCGGCTTCGAGATGCCACCCCATGCCCGCATGAGCCTGGCCCAAACACTGTTATTGCGGGCCTTGGTCGCACGCTTTTGGCAACAACCCTATCACCACCCCCTGGTTAACTGGGGCACCGACCTCCACGACCGGTTCATGCTGCCGGAGATGATCTGGACCGATTTTCAGGACGTGATTAAAGACCTTCGGGAATCCGGGTATGCGTTCGAGCTGAGTTGGTATCTGCCATTTCTCGAGTTTCGCTTTCCACTGTACGGGCGCGCCAACTATGACGGTATCGATTTGGAGCTGCGCATGGCGCTGGAACCCTGGCTGGTGCTAGAGGAAAGCCAAGCAGTCCAACAACAATCGCGGATGGTGGATGCCGCCATCGAACGACTGCAGGTCAAATGTCGCGGCCTGGATCCCGAGCGTTATTTTTTAACCTGCAACGGACGCCGTATACCGCTCAGCCCTTGCAGTGAGCCCGGCACGCTGATCGCGGGTGTCCGCTACAAAGCCTGGAACGAGACCTTTGGTCTGCACCCTACACTCGAATTGAATGCACCAGTAGTCATCGATGTGTTTGACCGCTGGCTCGGGCGCGCCATCGGCGGTTGTGTCTACCATGTGGAGCATCCAGGGGGACGGAACGCCGAAACATTCCCGGTTAACGCTTACGAAGCAGAGGCCCGCCGCGTGGCGCGATTCTGGCAATGGGGACATACGCCAGGCGAGTCTGCACCGCCGCCCTGGATCCAGGCGTTGCGGGAGTGTTATGCGGTACCACCGGAACAGCTCCTGCGCGATCCTCCGGAAGAACGCCCGAACCCGGAATATCCCTATACTTTAGATCTCCGCCGCCACTTGCAGCCATGAGCGAATCCATGACACCACGTATCGCCATTACCCACCACTACGAACAACGCTTCGAACACCATGTGCAACTCTCGACGCACTGGCTGCGATTGCGACCTGCACCCCATACTGCCGCCAACATAAGCGCCTATTCACTCACCTTGAAGGCCGACCCCCATTGGATTAACTGGTTACGTGATCCTTTTGAAAATCATCTGGCCCGTGTCGATTTGCGTGAGCCATTGGCAGAGTTCAAGCTCACCGTGGAGTTGATCGCGGAACTGCCACCCATCAACCCCTTTGATTTCATCATGGATCCCAGCGTCGCCACGCACCCCTTCGATTATTCGGAGCAACTGCGTAAAGAACTCAAGCCTTACCTGCGTCTACCCAAGACCGGCCCGCGCTTGAAGCAATGGCTCGCGAAGTTCGACCGGCATCCACTGTATACCGTGGACCGCTTAAACCAACTACTCGAGCAGGTGCACCAGGCCATTAACCCGGTCAATACGTTCCACCCCGGCAATGTCAATCTGGAAAACGTCTTAGCAAAGAAGCAAGGCACGGCCTGGGAACATGCCTGGCTATTGACCGTAGCGCTACGCCATCTGGGGTTCGCGGCCCGCTTTACCAACGGTTACCGTATCTTTACCGCGGTGCAGCAAGATCTCCCTGCCGTGGTCAGTCAGTGTGCTTGGAGTGAGGTCTATCTGCCGGGCGCAGGTTGGATTGGACTCGATCCCTCGGCCGGGCTGTACACGAATGAGGGTTATATTCCACTGGCAAGCGCAACCGAGCCCCTGCGTGTCATGCCGATTTTGGGATACCATGAAGCATGTGCGGAGTCTCATCACGAAAGCATCTCCGCGCGCTGGTTGGTGCCTGAACAACCCGAGTGGCCACTGAGCCGCTCGCAGTGGCAAGATGTCCGCGCCTTGGGCTGCCATATCGAAAAGGATCTCTCAAATGCCGGCATCCATGCGTCGACTGGCACTCGCCTGGCCTTGGTGTCGCATACGGATGGGGGCGCAAAAGAGTGGTTTTACAAAGCGATCGGACCCACAAAACGTGCCAAAGCGGAACTGTTGGTCTCTCGGTTACGCGAGCGTATTGCCAGGGGTGGTGTACTGCAAGTGAGCCAGGGCGAATGGTTTGCTGGCGAAAAACTGCCCCGCTGGAAACTCTGCTGCTATGCGCGTTCGGACGACCACCCCATCTGTCAGCACGCTGCGCGTATTACGCTTTCCAGCACCACGGGAAATGCCGAACCTGCGCACGCGCAATTGTTTGCCAGCACCTTATGCCACGCGCTGGGTGTCTCTGCGAAACACCTGATACCGGCTTACGAGGATCCTTTGTATCGGCTCTGGCAAACCCATGCTCCCACCGCTGCACTAGTGAGCGGTCAAGACCTGAAAGATCCCGACAATCGACAGCGCCTCACAGAGCAACTCTCCGCCGCGCCTGGCCTACCCGTCGGCTATGCCCTGCCCATACGCTGGGATGCAGCTGAAGAACAATGGGTCGGTGGACAATGGCGTTTTCGCCGTCGGCATCTGTTTCTCATTCCCGGCGACTCGGCGCTTGGCTATCGACTGCCTCTGGACAGCTTGGTATTGGACCCGGAAAGTCGTCTGGAAGCGCAGTTGGAACGCTGCCAATTCGAAGCGCGCACCCCACTGCCCGAGATCCATGGAGAAATCGCTGCACGGCTCAGCCACCCCGCGCCTCCCCAAGAGGCACCTGCCCTGGCCGATACAACCCGGGTACCGCGAACCGCAATCTGTGTCGAGGTACGCAATGGGCATCTCTCGGTATTTCTACCCCCGGTATCGCATTTGGAACGCTATCTGGAATTTGTCGCCGCCATAGAAGCGAGCGCTGAGCGTTTGAATATAAACGTCATGATCGAAGGCTATGAACCGCCACAGGATTACCGGCTACAGCGTATCGAACTGGAACCTGATGCAGGCGTTCTCCAGTTAAGCCTGCCCAAAATCACAGGCTGGCAGGCGCAACTGGATCAGCTGCAGGCCGCCTATCAAGAAGCAACGCAGCTGGGCCTACGTGGCGAACGGATCATATCCGATGGCGATCGCCTGCCCTCCGGCGGGGGCGCTTGCTACACCCTGGCAGGGCCAACCCCAGCGCAAAGCCCCTTTCTCAACCGGCCCGAGATACTACGATCGCTGATCACTTATTGGCAGCGCCACCCTGCATTGTCGTACTTCTTTGCCGGACAGGCCATCGGGCCCAGTGGGCCGGCCCCCCGCCCGGACGAAGGGCGGGACGAATCCCTGTATGAACTGTCGCTTGCGTTGGAACACATGGATACCATTGCACCCAATCGCCCCTGGCAATTGGATCGTATGTTGCGCCATTTGCTGACCGATTCGGCCGGCGACATCAAACACGCTGAGATTCGCGTCGATCAACTCTATCCCCCCGAACGCGCCAGCTTGCGTCTCGGGCAGATCATGCTGTATGCCTTTGAAACCCCGCCCGATTATCGGCTCGCTGCACTCCAGTCGCTGCTATTGACCGGTTTGATCGGACGCTTTAGCCAACAGCCCGAACAACGTGATCTAATCCGCTGGGGTGGTGCGCTGCACGATCGTTTTATGCTGCCACAGGCACTATACGACGATTTGCGTACTGTCATGAATGATCTTCAGGCAGTGGGCTATCCCTTTCAACTGGCGTGGTTCGATACGCTGCTGGAACTGCGTTACCCGGTGTTGGGTATCACTCAAATCCGTGAAATGACACTCGAACTCCGACGCGCCCATGAACCCTGGGCGCTTCTGGGTGAGGAAGTCAGTGGGGGGGGTGTCGCGCGCTTTATCGACCAGTCGACAGAACGCTTGCAGGTCAAACTCAGTGGCATGGAACCCGGACGTTATATACTGGTGTGTAACGGCGAGCAAGTCCCGCTGCAGCAGGGCGCACTGCACGGCGAATACTATGCCGGCGTACGCTACAAGGTCGCCAACCCGCCCGCCACACTACATCCCCTGGTGCCTCCCGTGGGCCTGTTGGTTTTCGATTTAGTGGATGCGCGCAGCGGTCATGTGGTTGGAGGTTGCAGCTATACCCCCACACAACCCGAAACTTTCGGACCGATCGCAGCACCGGCTGTCGTACCTTTCGAACAGGGCGACCTGCAGGGGTTTCCACCCCCACCCGCTCCCCCCGTGACGCTACCGCCGATGGCCGGACGTGGACGCTTCATGCCCCGCGGCAGCGGTCTGAGCAAGCTCACCCCACCGGAGCGACACGAAAATCCCTGCTGCCCCTACCTATTGGATCTTACCGAACCCGCTGCAAGCGTTGCGCTGCATCCAATCTATCAACCCAATGCTTGAGTCAAAGCAATAACAGTTGAACCTAAAAACCTCAGTTGGATCACAAAAGTCCACGCAAGCTCTTGGTGCACCTGGCAAATCAGAAAAACCTCTCATCACCAATAAGGTGACC
>JANTGD010000105.1 GCA_024763135.1 Thiotrichales bacterium
TGGCATGCCCGCCGGAGAACGCCTGTTCATGACCCTGTTGTTTCGCTCCATGATCGCCTGTCTCCTAATTTACTTCCGGGCGATAAGCCGGCCAGTCGAAATGATGCACGATACCCAGACCAAATGATTTATAGCGGTCATCAATACCATATTGCATGAATTGAATGGAGAGGGCCGTGCGTTTGGTGCCGAACAGTTCCACGCCCAGTCCGAACGCGCCATCGGTAAAATGATCATCGTACTGACTGCCGTAGTCTCCTTTCACGCTCGCAAGGCCAGCCAGGCCAAATATGTTGATCCGCTCGTAGGGTAGATTCAAACGCATAAATGCCGCTACGTAGCCAACTTCGGTATGGTTGAAGTCGTCGTTATCGTTGAAGAAATCTGCACCCGCGTGAGCTTCTGCCCCGAGCCAGCGGTTAATTGTATACCCCAGTTTACCGCCCAGGTTCCCACCATCGATTTCTTCTCCAGAACTGGCCTCGAGCTGGGCATCATTAAAAAACACACCAAAATAGTTACGCGGCGTTTGCGCAGTAAGGGGGGCGCTGATCACCAGTAACATTGCAAGGCTCAGCCATTTTCCAAATTGCATTATTTTCTCCTGACCAATTCCATTTAGGGAGGACTGGCGCCCACCCTAACGCAAGGTACGGTACCGAAACGTAACCGTATCGACATTCTTCTATTGCTCGTCTGAGCATTTAAACCATGATGAGACCAAGTTCAATCTAATGGCCCGATTTGCAACAACTCAGCGAGTGGTTAAAAAATGAAGTCACTGCTCAGATTACCCCTGAACTACGTCAGATCAAGGCAAAAACCGCGAGTTTACAAAGGTCAATGGCCATTTTTTAATACCGCGCTGGCGCTTTTCAGAAGTGCGCTGAGTAGGCACCCCGATTTTTTGCCTGAAATCAAACAGTGCCTGCCCCCTCTGAAACGACAAACCCACGCCCACAATTGGCTTGATCAGCAAAGCTGATGTCTCGTCTGTGTAACAATGCTTTACACAAACAGTCATCGTAAGTTGTAAAAAATGTGCAAAAAAACACAAACTCTGGGGTGATTGCCTCTTGACAAATGATCTGGATGCGCCTCTTTATTCACAACCTAACCTTGCGTCACGTTGATTCTTTAATTTCCGTTCAATAGTTTTTGCAATATCACAAAAATACAACATAACTATCTGATATTTATTGTTTTTTAAAAACTGCATGAAAAATAATCAATTTGGCCGAAAGCCTTGCAGCCAGTACAATTCAGGCAGATTTCAGCGGTTTTTCCACAAAGTTATCCACAGCTTTTGTGGATAAACGGCATCTTTCTTTAGACAAGAAGTACTTAGATGATTCATTGTTATTCTACTTTAACATTGTGAGCGAAGTCTCAAAGGCGCAGTCCTCCACCGCGGGTATTTTGGTGGTTGCACTTCCCTCCCCGGTCGCCAATGCATTCGACTATCGTCTACCTGTGCAATTTCCCCTGCCGATGGCAGGCGTGCGTGTACGGGTTCCATTTGGGCGGCGCAACTTGCTCGGTTTGGTCATTGATACCAAGGCGCACAGCGAGGTCCCTTCGGAAAAGTTGAAAAATGTGCTGGAGGTTATTGATCAAGAACCAATTTTATCCCCACAACTCCTGACACTCCTGACACGCATCGCGCGTTACTACCACCATCCACTGGGGGAAGTCATCTTCACCGCTCTGCCCGCAATGCTGCGCGAAGGCAAGTCCCTACAGGCGACGGATGTGGTGGTGTGGGTGAGCCAGAGCGAACAACCCGCTGAAATGCTTAAAGCATTGCAACGCGCGCCCAAACAACGCGCCGTGTTGCAGATATTGCAGCAACATTCCCAGGGCTTACCCGCGCCCACGCTCGCGACGCTGGTAAACGACCCTGCCACTGCACTGCGTGCGCTGGCCGCAAAAGGCCTGGTTCGTCGTGACCGCCGCCCCTGCACACCCCGCGAAATTTCCGCTTCCACGACCACTGCTCCCAAGCTGCGTGCCGAACAACAGGCGGCAGTCGAAGCACTGCTGCACAGCAGTGACGCCTTTGGTATCCACTTACTCGATGGCGTCACCGGCAGTGGCAAGACCGAAGTGTATCTTGCGGTTTTAGAACAGTGCCTTGCCCGCGGTCGACAGGCCCTTGTGTTGGTGCCCGAAATCGCGCTAACCCCGCAACTGGAGCAACGTTTCGCTCGTCGGTTGCCCCATCGGGTTATCAGTTTACATTCCGCAATGAGCAAAACGGCCCGCCTGTGCGCCTGGCAGGTAGCTAGCTCTGGAGAGGCCGCGGTGATCCTGGGGACACGCTCCGCTGTATTCACCCCCTGCAAATCACTGGGCGTGGTGATTGTGGATGAAGAGCACGACCCCTCCTACAAGCAGCAGGAGGGCTTGCGGTACCATGGGCGGGACGTGGCGATCCTGCGGGCGCAGCAAGCACAGATCCCCGTGATTCTTGGCTCTGCGACCCCCTCGCTGGAAAGCCTGAGCAACGCCGCAGCAGGCCGTTATCAGCACCTCAGACTCAGAGAGCGCGCTGGGGGCGCCCATCTGCCGCAGATCGAACTCGTCGATCTCCGCCAGCAGCAAGTCAGCGAGGGTATTTCGACAACCCTGGCCGAGCGGATGCGCGCGCATCTGGCGCAAGGCCGCCAGGTGTTACTGTTTCTCAACCGCCGAGGCTACGCGCCCGTCATGCTTTGTCACAGCTGTGGCGAAACCCTGGATTGTCCACGTTGCGATACCACCGTCACCTACCACGCACATCAACAGGCACTGCGCTGCCATCACTGCGGCACGCACTTCCCAGTGCCGGCTAGCTGCAGTCACTGTGGCAGCGAGGCACTCACGGCCATCGGCCTGGGGACGCAAAAAATAGAAGCAGCCGTCACACAGCTCTTTCCAGACAGATCGATGATCCGCATTGACCGCGACAGCATGACCCGTAAGGGCGCCCTGCCCAAGGCGCTGGAAGCCATACGCCGGGGTGAACACCAGATCATCATCGGCACGCAAATGCTCGCCAAGGGCCACGACTTCCACAATATTACACTGGTTGGTATGATCAACGTGGACCAGGGTCTGTTCAGTACTGACTTCCACGCGCCGGAACGTCTTGCGCAACAGCTGCTACAAGTCAGCGGACGTGCGGGCCGGGGTGAGGTGCGTGGAGAGGTGGTGATTCAAACCCACCAGCCCGAACACCCCTTGCTGCAAGCCCTATTGCGGCGGGACTACACGTACATTGCACAAAACATGCTACTCGAGCGTCAGCAGCAACGCTGGCCACCCTACACCCACATCGCATTGTTTCGGGCCTCGGCTCACCAGCGCGTGGATGCGATGAATTTGCTTGAAAAAATTGCTGTCCTGCTGAATCACTACAATGCGCAGGCGCTTGAGATACTGGGTCCGGTCATGGCCCCCATGGAGCGCCGCGCGGGACGATATCGCGTGCAATTGCTCCTACGCAGCACGCAGCGAGACGCTCTGCATCGTGCATTGGCCCAGGCACTGCCCGAAATCCGCCGCTTAAAAGCGGCACGTAAAGCGCGCTGGTCTCTCGATATTGATCCCGTGGATATGGCCTGAGCCTGACCCACCGCACCACGAAAAACGAACGTGGTGTCATCGGCTCCCGGTTCGCGCTAAAATGCCCGCCTTTTTTAAATCTCTCGACTGACATTGAAAAACGAAATCCTCAACCTCCTGGTCAAGGCGACGGAGCAGCTTGCAGCTGACGGACTGCTCGAATCTGTACCGGCGCCCGAACTGATCGAAGTTTCGCGCACGCGCGATGCCAGTCACGGCGATTTTGCAAGCAACCTCGCCCTGAAGCTTGCTAAACTCGCAAAGCGCAACCCGCGGGAACTGGCCAGTGAGATTGTCGCACGCCTCCCCAAAAATTCACGCATTGAAAAAACCCAGATTGCAGGGCCGGGTTTCATCAATTTCTTTGTCAGTAAAGCCGCTGCGCGCAGTATTATTTCCACTATCCTCGCACAGACAGCTCAATTTGGTCGCAGTGATTACGGTGCTGGCCGATCGGTACAGGTCGAGTTTGTGTCCGCCAATCCCACGGGCCCACTGCATGTGGGGCATGGGCGGGGCGCTGCCTATGGGGCGGTGGTGGCAAACCTGCTCGAAGCCATTGGTTATCGGGTCGAGCGCGAATACTATGTCAATGATGCGGGTCGCCAGATGCATATTCTGGCCGTATCCATCTGGCTCCGCTATTTGGAACTGGCGGGCGAGTCGCTGCCTTTTCCGACGAACGCTTACCAAGGCGACTACATCTGGGATATCGGTGCAACCCTGCATCGCGAGCACGGTGATGCCTATCGGGTGCCGATGACGGAGATCTTTACTGGTATTCCGCTCGATGAACCACAGCAAGGCGATAAGGAAGCCCATATCGATGCGGTGATCGAACGTGCCCAAACCTTACTCGGTGCGGAGCGTTATAGAACGGTGTTCGATCTCGGTCTGCATACGATCCTGGCCAATATCCGCCAAGATCTGGCGAGTTTCGGAGTTGAGTTCGATGTGTGGTTTTCAGAGCGCGAACTTGCCGAAACCGGCGCAGTCGAGCGCGCTATAGAAGCCCTGCAGGCCGCAGGCTATGTGTACGAAAAATCTGGTGCGCTCTGGTTTCGCTCCACCGAATTTGGTGACGAGAAAGACCGAGTCGTGCGTCGTGACAATGGGCAAACGACCTATTTTGCTTCGGATATCGCCTACCATCTCAATAAAATGGAGCGCGGATTTGATACCGTTATCGATGTTTGGGGCGCCGATCACCATGGCTATGTCCCGCGCGTGCGCGCAGCACTGAAAGCCCTGTATGGCGATGACAGCAAACTGAATGTATTGCTGGTGCAATTTGCCAACCTGTTTCGCGGAGGACAAAAAGTGCAGATGTCGACCCGCTCCGGGGAGTTTGTCACCTTGCGGGAGCTGCGCGACGACGTCGGCCGGGACGCCGCACGTTTTTTTTACGTGATGCGCCGGCATGATCAGCATTTGGACTTCGATCTGGATCTGGCCAAATCACAATCCAATGACAACCCGGTCTACTACATCCAGTACGCGCATGCGCGGATCGCGAGCGTCATGCGCCAACTGCACGAAAAGGGCTTACAGTTGGGCGAAGGTAATTTGACACTGTTGAATGATCCACACGAAGAAGAGCTGGTGACCACACTGGCCCGCTATCCGGAATTACTGCTCAACGCTGCACAGGCCGAAGAGCCTCATCAGCTTGCCAACTACCTGCGCGAACTCGCCAACCAGTTTCACACCTACTACAACGCACAACAGTTCCTTGTCGACGATGCCGCGCTGCGTAACGCGCGCCTGTCACTCTGCCAGGCTGTGCAACAGGTGATTCGTAATGGCCTGGGCTTGTTGGATGTTTCGGCACCGGAGCACATGTAGCCCATGGCCAAGCGCAGATCCGGAGCCTCTCGCGGACGAAAAAAAAATCCAAGCTCAGGGTGGGTTTATCTGTTCGCAGGCCTGTCGATCGGACTGCTCGTGGCGTTTTTGATCTATCTGCGCCAAGTCGAACCCAAAACCACCTCACAGCGCGCCTCGCCCCCTGCCGCACTGAAACCGCTGCAGCTTGATCTCAAGCCCGAACCCAAGCCCACCTTGCAGTTTCCTCAACCCGAACAGTCGCGCTTCGGTTTTTACAATGACCTGAAGCAACAGGACGTCAAAGCGCCGGTCAACGATTACCGCGACCCTAAAGCGAATGAACCTGTCCTCTTGCCATCACAAAAATCACCCCCATCTCAGCGAAGTGGTACCTACCTGTTACAGGCGGGTTCATTTCGCCGCCATGCCGATGCCGATCGACGCAAGGCTGAGCTGGCGCTGTTGGGCATCCAGGGGCGCATTGAAAAGGTGCGAGTGGCGGATGGGGTTTGGCACCGTGTCCGTCTTGGCCCGTTTAATTCTTTAGAGCAGGCCAACCAGGTGCGCACCCAGCTATTGAGTCAATCTATCAAAACGATCCTGATCAAATCCAAGTAGTGCAACAACCCGAACTTAAAAAGCTGCGACGCTTGTTGCAGGCATGTCGGCGGGCCGACTTTCATCGTTTCTCCCGCCGCCTCAAGAATCTACAAACCAAAGCAGATGCCGCAGCGCTCACGCGGCTCGCGCGCGACATCGATATTTCCCGCAAGCAGCGCAGTTGGCGCCTAAACAATCGGCCTCAGTGCGAGTATCCAGAAACGCTGCCGGTCAGCGCCCGCCGAGCCGATATTGCCGCCGCAATTGCTGAGCATCAGGTGGTTTTGGTCTGTGGCGAAACCGGCTCCGGTAAAACCACCCAATTACCCAAAATCTGCCTTGAGCTCGGGCGCGGAGTAGATGGTCTGATCGGCCATACTCAGCCGCGCCGACTGGCAGCCCGCGCGGTGGCCAGCCGCCTGGCCGAAGAACTCCACTCATCGGTTGGAGAGGTCGTCGGTTACAAAGTACGGTTCACCGACCAAGTGAGCCAGACGAGCTTTGTTAAACTCATGACCGACGGTATTTTACTGGCCGAGATCCAGCGTGATCGCTGGTTGAACCAATATGACACCTTGATCATCGATGAGGCGCACGAACGCAGCCTGAATATCGATTTTTTATTGGGCTATCTCAAGCAACTGCTGCCCCGGCGCCCCGATCTCAAACTGATCATCACATCAGCCACGATTGATGCCGAACGTATCGCAGAACACTTTGACCAGGCGCCCATTATTGAGGTATCCGGACGCAACTGGCCGGTGGAGATCAGATACCGCCCGCTGAGCAATCCAGGTGCAGAGCGTGGCGAACAGGATCTTGCTACCGCAGTCGAAACAGCCATCGACGAACTGCTGAGCCAGGCGCCCGGGGATATCTTGGTGTTTCTGCCAGGGGAACGGGAAATCCATGAACTCTCCCATGCCTTGCGCGGACAACGCGACCGTCTTGAGATTCTGCCACTGTATGCGCGGTTGCCTGCCGCCGAACAGCAAAAGATTTTTCGCAACTCCGGCGGCACCAGACAGCGTGTCGTGCTCACCACCAATGTGGCGGAGACCTCCCTGACAGTCCCCGGTATCCGTTATGTCATCGATACGGGGCTGGCGCGCATTTCCCGATACTCCTGGCGCGCCAAAATTCAACGTCTGCCCATCGAAAAGGTTTCCCAGGCATCTGCAAATCAACGCGCGGGGCGCTGCGGTCGTACCGGCCCCGGTATCTGCATCCGTCTCTACGACGAGGCCGATTTTGCATTGCGCCCTGAATTTACAGAAGCGGAGATTCTACGCACCAATCTCGCGGCCGTGATTCTACAAATGGCGGCCCTCAAATTGGGCGAGGTACAACACTTTCCCTTCATCGATGCACCAGATCCACGTTTGATCAAGGATGGCTATCGCTTACTTGCTGAGCTGCAGGCGGTGGATGCACGCCATAATTTGACGCCAATCGGCAAACAGCTTGCCCGTCTGCCGATCGACCCCCGCCTGGGTCGCATGCTGATTGCTGCCGATCAACTGGGCGCACTGCATGAAGTCTTGATCATTACTACCGCATTAGCAGCCCAGGATCCCCGGGACCGTCCCCGTGACAAACAGCAAATGGCGGATGAATCGCATCGGCGCTTCAACGACAAACAGTCCGACTTCCTCGGGCTCGTCAAGCTATGGCACTACCTGGAGGAGCAGTTCGAAGCGCACTCACGCTCCGCGATGCGCAAGCTCTGCGGACAGGAATTCATTAGTTTCCGCCGTTGGCGCGAATGGCACGATACCCATCGCCAGCTGAAACTTGCCTGTGCAGAGCTGGGATTACGGCACAATGAGAAATCCGCCAGCTATGCGGCGATCCATAAAGCGCTGCTGACCGGCCTGCTCGACCAACTCGGGCTCAAGGAGAAGAAACAAGCCTACCAAGGTAGCCGTAATCGAAAGTTCTGGCTATTCCCGGGCTCTGCGCTGCACACCCGCCCTCCCAAGTGGGTGATGGCGGCAGAAATCGTCGAAACCAGCAAACTTTACGCGCGCACCGCTGCAAGAATCCAACCGGAATGGGTAGAGGAACTGGGCGCCCATCTACTCAAGCACAGTTATAGTGAACCGCATTGGCAGACAAAATCGGCACGGGTCGGTGGCTATGAAAAGCTCACTCTGCAAGGGCTGATTATCAACCCAAAGAAGCCCGTCAACTACGCCCGTATCGATCCTGTATATGCTCGGGAAATCTTTATCCGTCATGCCTTGGTCTACGGCGAGTATCGGGCAAGACATAGCGTTGTCGAAGACAATCTCGCGCTATGGCGGCACATTGAGGCGGAAGAGATCCGCACGCGCCGACGCGACATTCTGGTGGATGAAACCGTGTTGTTCGAATTTTATGCCCAGCGCCTGCCAGACGATATTCACAGTGGTGCCAGTTTTGAACGCTGGTTGAAAGATCCCGAACATGCTGCTGCCATACGCCTCACTGAAGCGCAGTTGCGCCGCGCAGACGTGCAATCGCCAGATCCCAACGATTTCCCCACCCATTGGCAGCAAGCTAACCTGCGTCTCCCGCTGCTCTATCATTTCGAACCCGGGGCAGCAGACGATGGCATCACCTTACGTATCCCCCTCGGGCTGATCAGAAAAATCGATACAGATCGTTGCGAATGGCTCGTGCCGGGACTATTGGAAGAGAAACTTCTGGCACTCATCAAAGCCCTGCCCAAGGCACAGCGCCGGCATTTTGTACCAGCCCCTGATTTTGCTCGCGCTGCACGCCAAGCATTGACACCTTACCAGGGAGTGTTGACCGATGAGCTGAGCCGCGTGCTCAATAAGATGACCGGCTTTGCAGTCCCACCGCGTGACTGGCGGATCGCATCGCTGCCCACGCACTTACGTATGCGTTTTGAACTAGTCGATGATCAGCGCCGTGTGCTTGCAGCAGGCAGAGATCTGGACGCGCTGAGCGCGCAAACCCAGGCATTCAAAGAAACACCCCGGCAACCGCCACAAGCAAACCGGTTCGAACGCGATGACGTTCGCGACTGGGATTTCGGTGATTTACCCCCCCATATCGCGTGTGAAGCGTCAGGTTATACCATTGAGCGCTATCCTGCGTTGCACGCCACCGCACGCGACCGGGCCGAATTACGCCTCTTCGACACCCCAGAAGAGGCTCTGCGCGCGATGCCCGCTGGTTTGTGCGTACTGATCAAGAAACGCTTGAAAGATGAACTGCGATATCTCGACCGACACCTGCCTGGCATCGCTCAGTCGTGCCTGCTGTTCAGTCCCGTGGGGAGCTGTCAGGTGCTCAAAGACGATATTATCTCTGCAGCAATTCAGTATTGCTTCATCGAAACCCAGCCCACGCCTACGTCACAAGCGGATTTCAATGCCATGGTCGATACCGGTAGAAAACAACTGCAAAATGAAGCGTTTGCACTGGCAGCGCTGCTGTCCGAGGCACTGCCTATTTATCACCGCATTCAAAAACGCATCAAAGGTAACCTGCCCCTGTCTTGGGTAGAAGCCGTCGCAGACATCAAAACTCAACTCGATGCGCTCATCTACCCCGGATTCTTGACCGCAACGCCAAAAGAGTGGGTCAGCGAACTCCCACGCTATCTACTGGGAATCGATAAGCGCCTGGATAAACTCAGCCAAGCACCCGACCGCGATCGCATGCGTAGAGTGGAAATCGCGGATCTGGAACAAAAAGCCACCCGCCTCGTCAGTGACGGATCACAGCCAGCGACTCAGGCGCTCGATCGATTTCGCTGGCTGTTGGAAGAGCTGCGAATTTCTCTGTTCGCTCAAGAACTCGGAACCCGGGAGAAAGTGTCCTGCAA
>JANTGD010000106.1 GCA_024763135.1 Thiotrichales bacterium
ATTGTGGCTCAAAATGCTCATTTACTGCGTGTAAACTGCGCTTTTTCTCCAGATTTTGCCTTGTCTCGCACTCACCTGAGAGTTTTTCAACAGCCTGATAGGCGTTCCAAAAAATTCCTCATGGCCTGCTCGATCCTCCCTTTAATTCAAAGGAATATGACAATCTTTTTGACAGCAAGTTTTCGCCCGGTTAACGCGCTTGGTAGTAATGTGATTTTCATCACACCTACGTGTCAGGACAACTGGCTGGATGAGTATTGTCACGCTATGCGCTTATTAGCAGCAAGGTTGTTGAAAAACGCTCAGCTGGCACAATCCAGCGTTAATTGTGGCTCACAATGCTCATTAACTGCGTGTAAACTGCGCTTTTTCTCCAGATTTTGCCTTGTCTCGCACTCACCTGAGTGTTTTTCAACAACCTTGTTAGTCCGGCGACAATTCCTGGAAACGGGTGAAAGTGATGATGAATGAAGAATAAAAAAGCGAGCAAGCCGATGGAAAACAGCACCTTCCACAGTGCAGACTGACCTTTGGCCCCTTTGGTTTTGTTCAAATCCAACCGCCTCGAAGGGTTGTGCCAGTTCGCGGCGAAAAAGAAACAGCAGCAATGCCAAGTTGATCAGCCAGGCGACCAATACGATGGGCCCCATGTGTAACAGAAATTGGGTGAAGTCGATGCCCCCGGTGCTGCCGATCATGATTTTGGGTGGATCGCCCATCAGGGTGGTGACGTCCCCGGTGTCTGACAACAGGGCCTCGGCCACTGCCTCTGCTTGGGTGTAAAACCCTCCAATCAGTCTGGCGAGCATCATGGCGATTGCACCGATCAACCCGGCAAGGTGACCACGACTGTTTTTGTCTCACTGAGCATACAATCGCTTGGGCGTTTTTATCGCGCCCTCGCTACTCCAATGCTGCGATGGCAAAGGTGCTCCTGTCCCATCCGCAGGAACTCTGCGCCATAGCAAGTCTCACGGAAAAAATATCCTGGAATGCTGCACCTACAACGCGATCCTAATCGGATTTACTCGCATGTTCTCTCGCGTTTCGGTAATTCAGCCAGGGATGCAAACAGGGCTGTTACCCGACCATCGTGTAGGGATGGATTCAGCGGATCGAAAAGTGGTCTACCGCTGCTGGATACGCAGTGGTGTCGTCAAAGGTCGGAACGACAGCGTAAAACGCTTTTCCCCATCTCAATGATATAAGTCAATTTTTGTTAATTGACATTCATCAATGGCCCACGAATACTAGTCAATAACCTGATGAATTATATGGGTTAATTAGTACGAGGCTACCGATGAAGGTGCTTCAGACACTGTTGCGAGGCTGCGTCTCTTCAAAGAGCTAATAGATTGAAACCTATAGATTTAATGTCCTGCAAAGGGGCGTGGTATGACGGTTCGTGGCGAAAGTTCAAACGCGGTGCGTCGTGGATGGCGAGGATTGAGCGGTTTGCTTCAGTTTCGAGAATGATGAGTTTATTTCTGGTACTCATGACGGTACTGAACAGCTAAATAAATAGCAACTTCGCTTGTCGGGCGCGAGGAGAGGTAACAAAAATGAAGATAAATTCGTTCAGGCTGGCATTGGTTCTGCTTGCCTGTAGTTTTGTGGGCGTTGCTCACGCAAAGACGCTTGACAAGGTGACTCAGGCCTCGGCGAATGAAAAGGGCTGTTTGTCTTGTCACGATGGCATCGAAGATATCATTGGCGGCGGCATGCTGGCCGCGATCAAGGCGCTCGGTGCTGGCCATAAAGATCCTGCGGGATGTGTGGTATGCCATGGTGGCAACCCGACCGCAACGACCAAAAAAGCTGCGCACAGTGGTTCTCCTGCGGCCTTGTCAAAATCAGGTGGCCCGACCACCTTCTATCCTGATCCCGGGAGCGTGTGGATCGCAGACAAGAGTTGTGGCCAGTGTCATGCAGGCTATGCCGAGAACGTGAAAAAGTCACTGATGAATACAGAAGCAGGCAAACTTCAGGGCAACCTATGGTCCTGGGGCATGCATGACTCCAAGAAATCAGACATCGGCAATTATACGATGACCGATGCGGACGGCCCGATTCCAGCGGTCGGCAGCGCCGAATACAAAGACTATATGGAGCGTTTTGTAAAAGCACATCCAGACCAGATGCCCGATGCGCTCAAGCAAGTACCGGAGGTGGATGTCGATCAAATCACCGAACATCCCAATCTTGCAGCGATCACTTATTCGCGGCAACAGTGTCAACGCTGTCACGTGGGGGTCAATGGCCGGGAAAAACGTGGCGACTATCGTGGTGCTGGTTGCAGTTCCTGCCATGTGCCTTACAGCAACAATGGTTTTTATGAGGGTAGCGATCCCACCATCGCCAAGGATCAGCCCGGACATATGCTGGTGCATTCCATGCAGGCCACGCGCGAGCATAAAGTTACCGTTGGCGACAAGACCTATTCAGGTATTCCTACCGAAACCTGTGCGTCCTGCCATAACCGCGGCAAGCGGATTGGCGTGAGCTACCAAGGCATTATGGAGTTCCCTTACGGCAGCCCGTTTAACGAGAAAGGTGGCAAGCAATCTAAATTGCATACCAAAAAGTATGCGTTTATTGCGGATGATCTACACCATCAAAAAGCCAGTCTTCCCGGGAATCCGGAAGGTGGTTTATTGTGCCAGGATTGCCACACCTCCATAGATATGCACGGTGATGGCAATATCGCAGGCACCACACTGGCACAGGTGGAAGTCGAGTGTGAAGATTGTCATGGCACTCCTAACAAATTCCCCTGGGAACTGCCATTGGGTTATGGTGAAGAGTTTCAGCAAGCGATCGATGATAAGCCGCGCGGACTCACCAAGGAGTTGCCTGCATTCATGACTATGGGCACCGTGTATCCGCCTGAAGATGGCTATTTACTGAGTGCGCGCGGGAATCCTTATGGAAATATCGTGAAAAAAGGTGAGGAGGTCATTGTGCACTCTGCATCCGGTTTGGATTTCAAAGTACCTGTATTAAGGTCTATCAATGACAAAGATGCCTGGCGGAGCAAAGACGGCAAAGTGGCGATGACGAGTATTTCGGCCCATGTTGAAAAACTTGAGTGCTACGCTTGCCATGCCGATTGGGCACCGCAATGTTATGGCTGCCATGTCACCGTGGACTACTCCAAGGGCAAGACAGACATTGATTGGATTGCCAACGGTAATGCCGTGGGAGAGGATGGACAAACTGCTGATCATCCGCTCGGTACCAATGGTTTAACCAGTCCAGGCAAGGTCAGTGAAACCCGCTCTTACCTGCGTTGGGAAACACCGATTTTGGGCATCAATGGTGAAGGTCGTGTGAGCCCGCTCATGCCAGGTTGCCAGGTTATAACCACGGTGATCGATAAAAATGGAAAAACCGTAGCCACGAATGAGATCTGGAATACTCCCGAAGGTAAAGGTCTCGATCATGCGGCCGTGCAACCTCACACCGCGGGGCGCCGTGCGCGTACTTGTGAGTCTTGCCATAATAATCCTAAAACATTGGGATACGGCATCGAGGATGGTCGCTATATGCAGGGTTATGAGAACGGCTTTACTGTCGACCTACAGACAGCGGATCTGGATGTTATACCCAGTAAGGTAACTCAGCAGATTCCCGCGATTCCCAAGCTCGACCACGACCTCTCGCAGATTGTGACACGCGATGGAAAGCAGCTTGTCAGCGTTGGCTCTCATTGGGAGCTGACTGGTCCCTTACCACAGGAAATGCGTGAAAAAATGGAGCGCACCGGGCTGTGCATGGGTTGTCATCAGAATATGTCCAATGCGGAACTCTGGGCAAAAGTTGACTCCAAGCCACAGGGCTGGGTGACCAATGAGGAGCACCAGAAGGTCATGGACAAGTTCGTCAAACAGGCTGCAGCGCAGGCCGCCAAGAAAAAGAAATGGTGGCAACAATGGGGAAATAACGATGAGTAAGATCTATCCTTTCATCTTGGCAGCATCTATCGCTATTGCGGGCGCCGGTAGCGCCATTGCAGGGGGCAATCAGCCCAGTGACTACACCGTCAAAGAGCTGTTGAATGTGTGTATGGAAGGCGCCAACGATGCGCGCGGCGGTGCAGTGGACGAGCTGGTGTGTAATCAGTATCTGAAAGCCGTCAGTGATACCCTGATTCTGACGCAATCGGATCAAGGTCTCTGCCTGCCAACAGCGGATGAGGGGCGCCCGGACAAGCTGAGTCGCGCCTTTATCAAATGGGTCTATGAAGACTTCGAGCGGCGTGCGATGCAAGCTGCAGAAGGTGTCATTGACGCATTAAAGTCGAAGTTTCCCTGTTCGAAATAAACTCATTGAGGAAGCTCTGATTCATTCTGGCGCGAGCAGATGGTGGTGAAAAATCGTCCAGTTCAAGGCGCGGATCGCAGGTAATAGCGGGCTATTGCGAAGATCCGCCACGCAGAAGCGGGTGATTTTGCGCCGCAAGATGCCGTGTTACGAATTGATCAGAGCTTCCTTTACAGGCAGTTGTTGGAAGGAGCCGTTTTCGGCTCCTTTTTTATGGGCACAGCATCAGCCATTTTTTGCGTCATTATTGCTCTGAGTTGGCACCCTGCATTGCGTTTTTGGGTCAATTGCATTTCACTCTGGATCACGGGATGATGCTCGGATTACGAGTGGTAAGCCTGCCATTCACAGTCGTTTAGAATTTCTACTCTTATTGGTCCAACATGGAAACCCACGTTTTTTTTCTCCAATTACTCAGCATTCTACTCGGTGCCAGGCTCATGGCAGAGTTGGCGATACGTGTGGGTGTGCCGGCGGTGATCGGGGAATTAATGGCAGGTGTGATTTTAGGACCTAGCCTGTTGGGTTGGTTGGAGCCTACTGCGGTTCTACGTTTGCTGGCTGAAATTGGCATTATTCTTTTGCTCTTTGAGGTGGGCCTGGACACCGACGTTAAGCGCTTGGCAAATACCGGGGTAAAATCGGTGCTTGTGGCGCTTGGCGGCTTTTTCGTTCCCTTTTTATTAGGCTTTGCGCTGGCATTCTATGGGTTTGATCTGCCATTGCTGGTGGCGCTGTTTATTGGAGGCACCCTGACTGCGACCAGTATCGGAATAACGGTTCGCGTGCTGACGGATCTCCATCGCCAACACTCCCATGAAGGTCAGGTGGTGCTGGGCGCGGCAGTATTGGACGATGTGCTTGGCGTTGTCTTGCTGGCCCTGCTATATGAATTTTCCATTGGAGGTGGTGTTAGCATCGTTAATGCGAGCAAAGTATTGGCTTTCGTAGGCGCGTTCTTTCTACTGGCCCCCGTGATGGCTAAGCTCATTTCTCTATTGGTGAGCCGTTTTGACGCAGTCAGTGAACTGCCAGGACTGATCCCCACGACTATCGTCTCATTGGTGTTGTTCTTTGCTTGGTTGGCGCATGCCGTTGGCGCGCCTGAACTACTGGGCGGCTTTGCGGCTGGCTTAGCCCTGTCGCGACGTTTCTTTTTTCCGTTTGGGCTTGCGCTGCGCTCGAATGAGCAATTTTCCGAACGTATCGAAACGCAAATGCAACCGATTATTCAGTTATTTACACCGATCTTTTTCGTTATGGTGGGTTTGTCATTGAACCTGAGGGAAATCGACTGGTCTTCCGTGTTTATCTGGAGTTTTGCGCTTTCGCTATTGCTGATTGCAGTCGTTGGTAAGTTTGCCGGCGTTCTGTTGATACGTGAGCGGCGTAGCCTACGTTTGATTATCGGTACTGCTATGGTTCCCCGAGGGGAGGTTGGGCTCATTTTTGCGGAGCTTGGGCGGGTCAGTGGAATTTTTAACAACGAAGTCTACGCCGCTATGGTCATCGTGATTGCCGCCACAACAATTTTTTCACCGTTGGCCATGAAATGGCTCTATGAACGATTAGACGATGCGCCCCCCGCATCTTCAGGCAGCCGTTATTAACCCGGTGCCATAATATGTCTTGTTCGGCTGAGCTGAGCGCGTTTGCGGCAAGGCGTCGAAACGCCGCTGTCGTTGTCCTATAGCAAGTTTCGAGAACGCAGTCCGTGGGCGCGCATGGCACGGCCTGTCTTAACAGCCTGTTTAAGGAAGCTCTGATCAATTCGTAACACGGCATCTTGCGGCGCAAAATCGTCGACTTCTGCGTGGCGGATCTTCGCAATAGCCAGCTATTACCTGCGATTCGCGCCTTGAACTGGACGATTTTTCACCACAATCTGCTCGAGCCAGAATTAATCAGAGCTTCCTTAAATAATCAATCGGCTAGGCGCCTCACGCATCCCCCCCCTCGGCGTTGCGAGCCTTGCCAAGGGGGCGACCATTGCCTGCGACATCTACCTACCTTGATAGGGGAGATGCCTGAGGCTCTGAATACGGCATATCATCGTGCCGGGTCAATCCATACCCCAATCCCGGGTTCAGCCACATTCAGGTGCTGTTGCACGACCTGATATGCTGCCTTGTGTTTGGCTCGTTGGCGTTGATACCTGCCGGGGTAAAAGTTGGCCATGCCCGAATGCGTAGCTGAATGGGTACTGATCACTTTTGCCTTTGAGTCAAAAGTGATTACCAAATGGTAAGATTCTTTGTGTCTCTGCTGTGTTCGCTGGGCGTAGAATCAATAGCGATTGAGCAGCGTGATGCCCCGATAGGCAGGTATTTTGCATGTCGATAATAAAACATAATCACTCAGGAGTTTGCTATGCATTCAGTGATCAAAGGCGACAGTGCTATTGATCGCGATGCCGGCATCGGCATCGCTTCATCGTCTGAAGACCGGATTATTGCGGAGCATATTGATCGCAGTTGTTCTGATTCTGATCTTCCGCTTAGGCTTTCTGTCATCATTCCTACCTACAATGAACGTGAGAATATCGATGTTTTAATCGAGCGTTTGCAGTCTGTGCTGAACGGGCTCGAAGCGGGCAGTGAAATTATCATTGTCGATGATAATTCTCCGGATGGGACCGCAGCAGTCGCAGGCAGGTATGTAGGTGGAGCGGCCGGGCGGACATGCGTTTCTGTGTTACTGCGCCATCAAGACCCGGGGCTTGCAAAGTCTGTGGCTGCAGGGTTTGAAATTGCGCGTGGGCGTACCGTGATGGTCATGGATGCAGATTTGTCGCACCCACCCGAATTGATTCCGCAACTTCTCGAGGCCGTCGAATCGGGCTCGGACATGGCAGTCGCGAGTCGCTATGTGGCAGGCGGCGGGACAGAAGGCTGGCCACGCTCCCGCCAATGGATTTCTCGGGCAGCCTGCCTGTTAGCGCGACCTTTGAGCCCGGTCAAAGACATTACCTCGGGCTATTTCGCCATTCGTAAATCAGCGCTCGAACGCCTCGACTATCATCCCCGGGGATATAAAATCGGTTTGGAATTGCTGGCGCAGCCAGGGATCAGGGCCACTGAAGTGCCTTTTACGTTTCATGATCGCTCCCGGGGGGAAAGCAAGCTTGGCGCAACCGTCATTCTCGCCTATCTGTTGCAATTGGCCTCATTGTACCGGTCACGCTACCCCAGCGTGGTGGGTTACCTGCAATTTGGCATGGTCGGCCTGCTGGGTATGGCTGTCGATGCCCTGGTGTTTGCATTTAGCTACTGGTATGTAGGCCTCAATAGTTTGGGCGCTGAGTTGGGTGGTTTTCTCGCGCAAGCGCTTTCGTTTATTGTGGCTATGCAATTTAATTACACCTTGAATCGGTATTGGACGTTTCGCGAGCGTTCAGCAGGGGCAAATTTCGTTGCTTATGCGGCTGTCAATGGTTTGGGCTTTTTGCTGCGCAGTGTGGTGTTTGAGGTACTGATTTTGAGTTTGCCCGTGGCGCAAGGGGGAATGTGGATACCTCCGGAACAAATTGCATTATTTGCTGGGATCGTGGCCTCGAGTCTGTGGAATTTTTGGGGCAGTCGTCGCTGGGCATTCCCGGTATCCTCTCCATCGAATGCCCATGTGAAATCGATCATCGTAACCCAGGCATGGGTTGGTATCGCACTCCTCGGCGCGTTGGTGATGCGTTTGTGGGTCGCAGCTGTGATGCCTTTGACTTTTGATGAGGCGTATTACTGGCAGTGGTCCCGTCACCCTGATTGGAGCTACTTCGATCATCCACCGATGATCGCCTATGCCATCGCGGCTGGTACGCGATGGTTTGGAGATACGGCCTTGGGTGTGCGCTTGCTGCCTGCTTTGATGACGATAGGTATCGCCTGGATGGTGTATCGACTTGCGCTGCATTACTGGCGCGACCAGCGTATCGCACTGATTGCATTGCTGATGGCACTGGTGATGCCGCTGTTCGCCGTGGGCGGCATGCTTGCGACGCCGGATATTCCCCTATTGTTTTTTTGGGTGGCAAGTTTGCTTCTGCTGGTTCGCGCACTGGAATCGAATCAATACTATGACTGGCTGTTAATGGGTTTGTGCGCCGGCCTCGGGCTGCTGAGCAAACTCCCCATGACACTCTTCTATCTGGGCGCATTTTTCGCGTTATTGAGTTTTGCCAAGGGCCGTGCGACATTGCGAACACCACGTCCCTGGATCGCGCTGACGCTCTCTTTGTTCGTTGCTTTGCCCTATGTCATCTGGGAAGTTCAGCACGGCTTTGCGTCTTTCGGCTTTCACTTTCAGCAAGGTACAGGACAACTGGGGGGGCAGGCCGTCGATAGCCTGAATGTGGCGCAGTTGTTGACCTTTATTGCGGGCCAAACTATGGCTGCATCCCCGCTGTTGTTTGCATTTTTGGTACTCGGCTTATTGAAGCCAGCTACATGCGAAGGGGGGCGCAATGTTGGCCTCCATCTGCCACAGATATCCAGCGACGCGATGCGGCAATTGCTTCTTTGGCCGGCGGTAGTCACGCTCAGCGTTTTTTCGTTGGCCAGTTTACTGGGTAAAAGCAACCCCAATTGGACTGCACCAGCGTATCTCAGTGCAATTGTCCTGGCCGCAGGCATGGTGAGTTGTGCATTGCAGTCACCTTTAGCTGGACTCAAGCGTGCAGCGCAATGGGGCTTTGCGACGGCAGCCGGACTATCGCTGTATGTGATCATCGAAGCCTGCTCCCCAATGCTTGCCTTTCCACATCTCCCAAAACAATTTCCAGTTGATCAAAAACCATTGGCAGCATGGGTCGATGGACTGGTGGCAGACGAGCGTGATCATGGCTCCCCACCCTTTATTTACGCCTCAAATTACAAACTCGCTAGTGTGCTGGGATTTTATATGACAGGCCATCCGGAAACCCAGGCACCATTCGAAAGACAATCCGGTAGCGCCTATTTGGAATGGATGCAAAAGGCCCCCCCGGGCAGCCGAGCGCTCTATATTTCAAACCATCCCCATCCACCGGAACTTCAGCAGCTATTTCCCCAGGGCCCTGAGGAGCTTGGCGAATTTACGATCACGCGCCTGAATAAACCCCTGTATACAGTCTATGGCTATGTGGGCGAACTCGGCCCGTGATACGAAAGACAGTGACTTTGAATCAAGTACTTGTTCATAGCGGTGTAAATCTAAAGACCATTTAAAGCGGCGTCAGCCAGACTGGCTGTAGAATGACTGCAGCGATGTCTGGTTACCTGTCCGCATAGCAGCGCGTTGTGGCTGAACACGAACTATTTTATCGCCTGGGCTCTGATTCATTCTGGCGCGAGCAGATTGTGTTGAACCTAAATACCTCAGTTGGATCACAAAAGTCCACGCAAGCTCTTGGTGCACTAGTACCTCGTCCAGCTTAAAATGACGGTCGCAGTTGTCCTGTCTGCATGCCTGGGTAGGCGCACTTCGCAGGGAATGGTTGTTCCCTTCCCAAG